>NZ_JBALMR010000049.1:0-42138 GCF_036963165.1 Bacillus sp. JJ675
CAAATGGATATCCATTTGGCCACCTATATCATCCGATAGTTGAAAACAGAGAAGTTCGTGTTCTTCCGGAAATTTTGACATTTCATTGGGGACTGACGGGAAGAACAGGGTCAGGGAAGTCAACGCTGCTGAATCAGATTTTTAAGAGTTTCACGGATGAATTTATCAATAAAGAAAAGGCACCGGGATTCTCTTTCATTGATCCAGCCTTAGAGACAGCAGAAATTATTTTGAATCACTTATTACTGGCAGAGAAGAATGGAAGTAAGATCAACTGGGATAAGGTTCACTGGATTAATTTTAAAGATTCAAAACATCCTCCTGCTATGAACCTTCTTCATCAAATGCCTGGGGAATCTGATGAATTTGTCAGCGATCAGATTATGCGCATTATTCGAGAAAATAATTTTTCGGTTGCGCCACAAGCAGAGCGCTTATTAAAGAAGTGCATTCAAACCTTGGTTGCTGACAAAAGCAAAAAACACACCATTTTAGGTGTCCGCCCGTTGTTACTTCGACCAAAATTTTTGAGAGCTGTATTAGCAAGATTAGAGCGCGATCCTAAAAATCAGGATTTAATTTCATTTTGGTACGATGAAGCTCCAGATTTAATTGATACGTCTAAACATGCCATTTTAAACAGACTAGATATTTTTTATTCAAATGATTTTTTGCGTCGGATATTCGGGCAAAGTTCATTTGCTTTCCCGGTTAGACAGTGGATGGATGAGGGTCATATAATTTTGTTCAACTTTTCTGGAATGAGCGAAGAGGAGATAGGGCTTATAGGTAGCTATTTGACTTACCTCTATTATCGTATAGCAGATAGGAGACCAGCAAAGCCCTTGATGCATCAGTTTTGTATAGATGAAGTTCAAAGAGTCCGAGCGTCCATCTTACCTGAAATTATAGCTGAAATGAGAAAAAAAGGGTTGTCACTTGGAGTTAGCACGCAAACAATGGATAAGTTAGATGTGCCACTGCAAAAAGCTTTAAAAAATATTGCGGGAAACATGTTTGTTTGTGAGCAAGGGCAAGAAGGAGCTAAAGTAGCAGCCGAGATTTTTAAAGTCGGTACACCTTCCGGAAAGGATGTCTACACTTTTTCAGAAGCTTTTCTAAAAAACTTGCCAGCTCGTAGAACAGCGATAAAAACTAAAGATATTATTGATGGTAGAGAGCAAACCGTTTTTGCCGTTGTAGATGTACCGCCGTTAGATCGTTATAAGCCGGATGGAACGGTAGCTCCATACGATGACCCTGCAGAGTTGGCGATTTCTACTAAATGGACAATGGGAAAAGCTAAGGAGTTAGAGAGCAAGAATGGTTTGTCCATTCCAGAAATCGATCGTCACATCCAATCGTATTTAAACGATGGTGGAGATGATGAAGATCAAAACGAATCCTTTATAGAAAACGATAATGAAGATTCAGAATTAAAAGAAAAAGAAGATGCAAGTCAGAAAGAAATATTCGATCTGTTCTCAGAAGAACAGGAAAGGATTTCAAAAACGGAGGAAACTCCGGAAAAGGATGCGGAGAGTGATAAGAACAAGTTGGATAAGGAATGGAGTTTCATGAATGAATAATAGGGATATGAACAATGCTCCTTTACCACCACAAGTAAAGAAAAAGGGGCGTAAAATGAGGTACGTTACACTTCGCGAAGAGGATCGTCAATTACTTTTGCACTTGCACAGTTTCATCTATCTGCATAGGGGATTTATCGAAAAATATATTTTTCAGACTTATGAGAATGTAGATAGCGTTTATAGAAGATTAAGGACTTTAGAGGAGGCTGGATATATTAAGTCGTTTATGCTGCCGATTAGTGATTTCGATCACCGGCCAAGTAAAGTATATACGCTTACTATGTTTGGAGCTGAAATCGTAGAGCAAATGCGGGGCGTTGTCCACTGGAATAGAAGGTGGACAACGCAAGTGCCCCCTTGGTATCAGCACCAACTAATGATAGCTGAAATTGTAAAGTCCTATGAGCTAAAAGCAGAGACCGCGGGCCTTGAATTTAAAGAGTGGGTGACTGAGGCCCGAGCCTTCTATGAATTTCGGGACATCAATGAAAGCAAAAAAAATCATAACAGCCGGATTCGTCCTGATGGAATTCTGGTAATCGGTAAGCCGAACAGCGATCAAAATTTAGGTATTATGATCGAAATGGAACGCAGCTATGCAACAAGAGAAAAAACATTGCGAAAAATGGAGCAGTTTAATGAGTTTTTCTCCAGAAAAGAAGAGTTGCTTCCCAAATACGACAAGAAAGTGGGGTTTGAACATCCTGTAAAGGCATGGAAGGTTCTGTTTATTGGAAGTAATGATGCAAAAGCAAAAAAAATTTTGCGAGACTTGAAAGGGGAAGAAAATCATGCTGAAGTATCTGTGATGGTTACAACCCGACAGGAAGCAAATATGGATCCATACGGTGATATATACCGTTACTTGTCAGACCCTGAGACGAAAAGAAAAATGTAGAAGGGGAGGGCTAAAATTCATTGCTATTTGTGATTCGAAGAATAATAGGAACCTTATTAGGAATTGTTGTTTTGATGTTTTTGGGTCGTTTCATTTTCGCGACATTCCCTGAATTGGTTCCGTTATGGGAAGAAGCAAAATCTTATGCTGTTTATCTATTCAATTTGTCAGTTTCCAAAATTGGTATTGTTGGTACGGTCATTCTGATTGTCGCTGCTGTGTCAGCTGCAGGTGTAGCTGGTGTAAGAAGATAAAAAGGGAGGTAGTGCCTTAGTGAAAGTGCAGCTTTCAAAAGAAGAAAAAAAGTTAAGGCGTCAAAAGAAAATTCAGGCCATAAAACAACGTCTGAGCAATTTGAAAACAAAGGATAAAAAAGAAAAAGCTGAAAAAGCTTATCGTCCTCCTGGATACATTGCTAGGAAAGCAGGGGCCAGCGTCTTTTGGATAATTTTTATTGGCATGTTTCTCTTTCTATTCGTTCTCGTTACAGTCAACACATCATCAAAGGCGCGTCAGGGGCAAGATATAGTAGAACAAACGGAGAACCCTTCTGTTAAACCGGAAGCCATTCAATTTGCTGAAAACTTTACAAAACAATATTTTACTTGGGAGAAGGGTGATCAGGCTAGTAAAGACCGCGAGGAACGTTTACAGAGTTATTTAGTGAAAGGGATAGATAAGCAAGCTGGACTTGATCTTGATTCAACAGAATATGGATCACAATTCAATAAAGCCGAAGTCTATAAAGTCCAAGATGTTGGTGATAACAAAGCTTATATCACCTTTAAAGTGGATGCTACCTTTATAAAGACATGGCAGGAGGAAATTGAGAAAAAGAAAAAAGATGGGAAAAAAGAAAAGAAGGTAAAGGAAAAGGTCAACAAGTCTGAGGAAAAACCTTTCTCTAAATATTTTGTTGTACCGGTTATGTATGACAACCAACGGTATGCAGTATTTGAGCTTCCTCAGTTTACTCAAATTGAAAATAATGGTCAGTTGGAAGTAAAGAAGACAGAAAAATTACAGTCTGTCTCAGATAGCAAGGTGGAAAAAAATATTCAGGAATTTTTAGGTACATTCTTTAGCAGTTATGCCTCTGATCCGAAGGACAAATTGTTTTATATCTTGGAAGACAAATCGGTTTCTAACGGGCTAAACGGCGCTTTGAACTATGTAGAGGTAGAAAGTGCAGATGTCTATAAAGGGGCGGACAAAGGCCAATATAGAGCTTTTGCTAATGTGGTTTTTGAAGATCCTGATACAAAAACAAAGTTCACAAGCGAATATGATTTGTTGATAGAACAGCGAGAAAACCGTTTTGTGGTTACTAAATTAAATAAACAATGAGGAGGTTCCTTATATGTTTGATCTCAATGGAGCATTTGAGTGGGTACAAGGGCAAGCAAAAATAGTGATTTACATCGTTCTGATTCTCGTGTTAGTTACAATGGTGTGGAAAAGAGCATGGATTGCAATGGTTCTATATATCATTGGAGTTAGCGCCGCAGTTATCTTTATCCTAGAGCCAGATCTTCTGGAAAATATAGCGAATTGGCTCGCGGAAACAACTAGTGTAGGAGGCTGATTTTTCAGCCTCTTTCTGAAAGGAGAAAACGAATGAACAACAAAATAAAATCGTTTGTCCTTAATGACTTTTTGAAATTTGAGAGAAAAATATATGGACTACCTGGGGTGAATTTTGGGCGGCCGATTCAGTTTAAAACAATTTTGTACTTTTTAGGTTTTGGCTTTGCTGAAGTTGTTTTATATTTCATACCGATTATAGGTATCCCTTTACGATCACTTCCTTTTGCAATTCTGTTAGTGATCCCAGGAGGTTTGGCATACTTGCTTTCTGACGTTGGGACAGAAAATCGGCAGCCGATTTCTTTTTTTCGATCGTACTTCTCTTATCAAATCAGGCGGTTGAAAAAAGTGACGTACTATCGAGGAAAAGAATTAAAGAAAATAAGAACTTATACATTTGGCCATTATTTAACTATAAAAGATTATGAAAACAACAAATATGAAGAAAAAAGAAAAAATAGTTTCAAATTTCGAAATCATCTAACTTATAAGTGACTAACAGGAGGGATAATGTGAAGCAACTGGCTGATTTTCCAACCAAACATATCGAAGGGAATTTAGCGTTTGGTCGTGATGATACAGTTTGGGCTTATTTTGAAGTTGAAGGATTTGGATACGATTTTCGTGACAATGAACAGAAAAAAGCTCCTTTTGTAAACCAGATGGCGTTTTTGACAAAAAATCAATTCGATTTGCATTTTTTAACTATTCCATTTCAAACAGATACAACTAAAATCATTGATCAGACTATCAAGGAAGTCAAAAGGAAAGATTTTGAGTTAAAACCTTATGGATTGAAATATTTAGAGGCCTTAAAAAAGGCGATTTTGCAAAGCTCAATAAAAAAAGATAGCAGTCAATACCATAGTTATATTGGTATTCAGCTTGATCCCAAAAAAAATAAGTATCAAGATGGAAATCAGGCAACACAAATGTTATCTACGATCAAGCGTTTTTTAGAAGGCCTGAACTCCCCGGTTTATAAAGCTGTTGGTTTAGATCCGTATGACATTTTAAAGAGTGAAATCGAGGCGTATATGGATCAAGCCAAAACCTTAGAAACTGAAATCAGCTCCACCTTTTCATCACCTGTTAGAGCATTAAGTGCTGCAGAAACCTTATTTTTGACTGAATATAGTTTCTCAATTTCCGGAAGTGAGATAGAGTTTAAAAACCGACAAACCGGTACGGAAGTAGAAGGAACAGATCATAATGGTAATTCGTATCAAGCAATCCGTCCGGATAAAAAAGCCTTTTATAATTTGCAGACAGCAGAAGTTGAGGAATACGATCATAAAACTTTGAGGCTGCGAAAGCTAGTGGATAATGAGATTAAGGAGCAATTTGTGCAATATCTTGTTATTGATAGCATGGATTCAGTTAATTATCACCCTGGATTTGAATGGCTTTATCGGATCCAAACAGATCTCAAATTCCCAGTGGCGGTGTCTATCAGGGCTTTTCATAAATCAAACAAATCAATCCGAAAAGACTTAAGCAATGTTCAATTAGAATATCAGGATCAAAAAAAGGAAGCTGCAAAAGTGAAGGCGCGAGTAGATAAAAGTGTAGAGTCATCTGAAAGAGGCGCTATTCAAATGGAAGAGGTTTTTAAGAAAAATGGTCATCCTGCTTATAATTGCTCATTTGTTTTACGAATTACAGCTGCAACTATTCAAGAACTAAAGGAACGGGTAGAAAAAGTACGGACAGAATTAGGAAAAAAAGGTATTACCCTTCAAACCCCTTATGGCGATTCAATTGCTTACTTCATGGAATTTATTCCAGGGGCGAGACGTTATACCACAGACTATTTCCAAACAGTCTCTCCAGGAGTTTTGGCATCCTTGATGTTTGGAGCAACAACAAATATTGGAGATAACCGCGGTTTCTTGATCGGATTCACTAAAAAATTAAAAAAACCCGTTTTTATTCAGCCTGACCTTGCGGCAAAGGCGTATGAAAACGTCAAAAATATCTTCGATTCTCTTTCTGTAATGGTGGCTGGGGAAACTGGAAAAGGAAAGTCAGTCTTCATGAACCTTTTTGCGGTTTTGAGTGCGTTAATCGTTGGTTCGCAAGTCTTGATTATAGATCCAAAAGGGGACAGAAAAGAATGGAAAAATGGTCTTCCTTTTATTCCGAAACAATTTATCTCTATATGGACGTTAGGAGAAAGTGAGGCTGACGCTGGTTGTCTTGATCCATTTAGAACTAGCACTGATATTGGGGAAGCAAAAGATATTTGCATGGATATTCTAACCTATCTTACAAATGTTGATTTAGATGATGATCGTTATTCTTTATTAAGTGATGCCATAGAAGTTGCCGGAGACCATCACGATCCTTGTATCGGTGTGGTAATTAATGAGCTGCGCAACATATATGAAAACAAACCGGACTATATGAGCGATGAAAGACATAGAGCGTTAGAAAGGTTGCTAGGTACACTTGAATCACTGAAGAAAGATCAACTTGCAGCACTTCTTTTTGGAGAGGTGGGGCAAGATTATAGAACATTGAGTGTCGATAAGCCTATACAAGTTTTAATGGTTCAAAATCTTCAGTTGCCGGAGGATAAAAAAGGAAAGATCAGAGCACCACAAAAAATATCTGAAGCATTGCTTATTTCAATCACTGCTTTCACAAAACAATATATGTTCAAACTTGATCGTAAAGGTAAGCATAAACTCATTTTACAAGATGAAGCCAAGGCTATTGAGAAAAGTGAAATGGGGGCAGAATTGATAGATTTTATTGAGCGTAAGGGCCGCCATTATAATACAACACTTTTAAAAGGTACCCAAAGAGCAACAGACTATGATGATGCCACAAATATTGGGATGAAACTTTGTTTCCAACTGTATCAAGGTACTGAAGCTGAAAATATGTTGAAATTTTACAATCTCCCTATTACCCCAAATAACGTAAATACACTTCAAACTTTACGTCGGGGGGAAGCGCTCTTTCAGGACATTTATGGGCGTTCAGCTGTTATTCAAGTCAACACCATTTTTGACGAGTTATTGAATGCTTTTGACAGCTCTACAGCCGATGAAAAGGAAAGAGAATGGGAAAGGGAGCGCGAGCGACAAACAACTACCGTGGGGGTATAAGGTATGAAAAAAGCATTCGTTTGTTTATGTTTACTGATCATGGGCATGGTCTTAGCTGCTTGCAGTTCTTCAGTCAACGGAGCAAATAAAGAAGAGTTAAAAAAGGCAGACCAGGCCGCCTATAATTTTATCGTGGCACAAGTTGAAGGTGATCATAAACTTTTCAAAAAAGTTTTAATAAAAGATGCCCAAGGAATTTTAGAAGCAGGGAGGCATGCTAATCCTGGTTTTGAAAAAGAAATGGGAGAGCGTTATCAGATTAAACGGTATAGCCGGCATTTTGACGAAAACAAGCTTTATTACTATTTGAGATTTTACCGACCGAATCATGGAGAGGACGATTATATGAACGTTCTTTTGGTCAAAGATGACGATGGTAACTGGAAGAGCACTGATATCAGGGGAATTGATGAATCGGAAATGAAAAAAGCGATGGGGGATGAAGAGCCGGTAACAGTGCACAAATATAAAGGGGATGGGGCGGATGAGTAAGAAAAAACTCATTCTCCTCATTTCCCTCATTTTTCTCCTTATCCCTATTACTGTTTCTGCAGCAGAGGATAATGAGAATAAAAAATCACAGTCTATTTCTGGAACCTTGGTGGAAAAAGACTATTCAAAACTAGAAGATGGTGAGGAAGCAAATTATTATCTGGATGTCAGCGCAAAAACAGGCGATGAAGAAGATAAAAATGCTGTTGAGAACTTCTTTGATACAGCAAAAAGTTGGGTAACAGGTGACGCGATTAAGGATGGCATCAGTGCTCAATTCTATGAATTTATTAATTTAACCGCAAATCTTATTTTTGAATGGAATAAGATGGCGACCAACATTATGATTGGGTTTCTAAATTTTGCATTTGAAACAGAAATAATTGATAACTGGATTGATGTATTAGATGACATGATGGGAAGCTTAACAGGCATAAACAATTTAAGATTTACGGAGAATGGGCTCTTTGGAAGTTTTATAGGCTTTATCACTGTATTTGCTGCGCTTGCGACAGTGTTTCAAATTGTTTTCAAAAGAGCGTTGATAGGAGCTTTTGGGACATTAGCCAAAACCGTTTTAGTTTTAGGGCTTTCTCTTATTTTGTTTACAAATTACGCACCATTCATGAAAGGAATGAATCTTCTTTCAAACACAATTAGTCAAAGTTTGTTAACAGGGTCATCAAATAGTGTCACTGAGGATCATCGTTCACCTGATGAGTTACGTGAGGATGTTTCTAAGAACCTTTGGGATATGTTTATCGTTCGCCCATATTTAATTATGCAGTATGGAGAAGAAGATATTGATAAAGTAGGGGTGGACCGTGTAAACAAACTTTTGAAAATGCCTAAAGGAGAAAAAAGACAAAAATATATAGAGCAAATGGAAATCAGTGAAAATGGGAACAAAATGATGACTTATGATAAAGTTCCCGACCGGTTCGTTTTTTCTTTTATCTATTCTCCAATCAATGCAATTGTTAGCATTCCGATTTACTTATTAGCATTAGCGTTAATCGTGTTTCAAATTTGGTTTTTATTAATGGGATTTGTTGCGCCGTTCGCTCTTGTTTGGGCTGCTTTTCCTGGACAGATTGGCGTACTTAAAAAATACGCGATTGAACTTTCTTTCCCATTGATCTGCAAGGTGTTTGCAACGGTGGCAACACTCTTTATCTTCGTTCTCGGCTTTATGGTTTATAATATCGGTTCGGCTGGGAACATCAGTCAGTATCTTATTATTGTATTCATGCAGTTTGTTATGCTGGTTCTACTTTTCTTACTTCGTAAACGTATATCCGGCATCTTCAAAGCTGGAAAGAACTTTGCCTTGGATAGATTACGAGAAGATGTGAATAGCTTAAAAGAGTCTATATCTGATCTTGGTAAAGGGCTTGTCAATGTAGGTGTTGCTGCAACAACTGGCGGTAGTTCTGCCGCGGCTACGGCAGCAGCAGGTGAAATCCTGGATAAATCAAGCAAAGTAGAAGTGGATGATAATAATGATTATGCTGATCAAGAAAACGATGGTTCTGTTCCTCTTACAACTATTGCTGGTTTGGCTGCTGGAAATACAGCAACGGCGGCAGATGCTGCAAAAGTGGCTACCGCAGCTGCTTCAAATGCAGAGGATAATAGTGAAGATGAGGATGAAGATGGATCAAAACCTTTAGCAAAGGCAACAGATATAGATCAACAAAAGGAAAATGAAGAAGAAAGTGAAAAACCTCATTTACGTCTCGTTCATAATGCAAATGAGGAGGACGAAGAAGAAATAGGTGAGGCGAATGAGGCAGACTTTTCAGAAGGTCCGGTAAATGATGAAACTATCCCATTAGTTAGTATGGACGATTACATGGACAGTTCATCTGCGGAAACGGCTGCAACTGCTGAAGATGAAGGAAAAGACCCTTCTGTCTCAAATTGGGAAGGGGACCAACCACTAGTCTCTATGTACGATTTCCTTGACGAAACTAATAAAAGTGAAGTAGAGGAATCTGAATTAGGGGTAGAAGCAGAAGAAGAGTCAAAATCTGAAGACGCATCAAAGCTGTTGGCTTCTATAAATCAAGAAGAATATAAATCAGCTGATGAGCCGGTTACAGAGCCCCCATCAGAAAATGCAGACAGTCATCAGTTAGAAGAAGATATGGGCGATGTTCGTTATAAAGGGGGAGCATCCCATTGATTTCAAAACTCAATGAAAAAACGAGGCGTATAATCGCGATATGCATGGTGATCACGATGCCTGTCATAATTATAACGGCTCTTGTCTTAGGAATCATGAGTGATGCAGACAAGAAAAAAAATAATGAAAATGCCACAGCAACCAACCAAAAAATTCACCAATATAAAGAAGAACGAGATAAAGCTGAAACAGAGAAGAGTCCCGATCAAACGGACTCTTCTTCACAAAGTAATCAGGAGATTTATATACCAACTGAGAAACAGAAAAAGGGTGCGCAGCGTGTGGCAGAGGACTTTTTAAGGGCTTATCATTCGTTCGATATAGATAATCCTGAAGAATATTTGGAGAAGGCTAAGCCATATATGACAGAAGAGTTATATTCTTTTTATAAACAATATCCTAAGCGCGGCACCTTGGAACAACAAAAAGTTAAGGTTAAAGAAGTGTCTGGGATGCCGGCAGATTTTCAAGAAAATGTTCAGGTTTGGAACATTGAAATTAAAAGCGAAAACACAGATTCTGATGGAAAAAAAACTGAACAACTTACTCCTTACACTGTTCAAGTTATTAAAGAGGAAGGTGAATGGAAGGTAAATGGGGTGAGGATTGATGGGTGACAGCGCTGACCTTCTATTAGAAGAGTCTATAGAAGAGCCTGTGAAAAAGAAATCGAAAAAGAAATATATTATCCTCGGATTCTTGTCTCTATCTCCTTTTATTTTTATTGCCATAATCCTGATGGGGTTCGCCTTAATGTTTTTGTTAATGATCGGCGGGGTTCAGGAAAAAGAAGAAGAGGGGATTATTGGGGGAAATATATCTGAAATTGGAGAGAAAGAGATCCCGGCAGAGTATATCCCTATTTATCAGGCTGCGGCTAAAAAGTATGGTGTACCATGGAACCTGTTAGCTGCTCATCATCGGGTGGAAACCCGATTTTCAACTATAAAAAAAATGGTTTCGCCCGTGGGTGCAGTCGGTCACATGCAATTTATGGTTTTGACGTGGATCGGCTGGGGATATGGTGGTGATAGACTGGGGAATGCAAATATACCCAAAGGAATTTTAACTGATCCAAAAATGATAAAAAAATATGGCGGTTACGGTGTTGATGCAAACGGTGACGGGAAAGCCGATCCCTGGGATTTAGAGGATGCTGTCTTTTCTGCCGCCAATTATTTAGCTAAAAACGGAGCAGCTGAAGGAAATTTAAGAAAAGCTGTATATGCTTATAACCATAGTGAACAATATGTTCAGGAGGTACTTAAATTTGCAAAAATGTATGCCGATGGAGATTATCAAAAAGTTTCTAAAATCACCGCGGGAAAAAGTGGATTTGCTCGCCCTTTAAACACTAAGGTTACTTCTGGATTTGGTCGTAGAGTTGATCCCATTACAGGTGCTGCAGGAGAATTTCATAAAGGAATAGACTTTGCTTGCACTAAAGGTCAAGCCATACCCGCCGCGAAAGATGGAAAAGTGGTCTATTCCGGATGGCAGAATCCGAACAATAAAAAAGAAGGATATGGATTATTTGTATGGGTTGATCATGGAGGGGGATATAAAACCACATATGCCCATATGTCTAAATCAAGTGTGAAAGTTGGAGATACTGTAAAAATGGGAGATAAAGTCGGAGAATGCGGGAGTACGGGAAGTTCTACTGGAAACCATTTGCACTTTGAAATCTTCCAAAATGGCAATAGGGTAGATCCCTCACCCTTTGTTGGTCTCAAGTGAGAGTTTTAAAGCAGAAGATGAACGAGAGCCGGTGCCGGGTGGCCGCCGGCTTTTTCGTGACCAGGAACGACCCTCCGCGGGCGACAGCTGCAGGAATCTGGCGGCAGATACCGGCGATCGATGAGAAAACGTTAGGCGTTTATGGTCCGCCTGCAAAAGCGAACAGCTGAAGATGAGAGAAAACGGCTCCGGCCGAAAGGCGGGCGCGTTGCAGATACGAACCTTCATTTTGCAGATTCAGGGATCGCGTCTCAGCAACCCGATCTGGCCGATCGGAGATCCGCCGGCTTTTTTGTGACCGGAATCGCCCTGCCGCGTGCGTCAGCAGCCAGAAATCTACGGTGGATCCCAGCAGTCGATTGGAGGAGTTCACAGCCTGCCTGTGGAAGCGTGGCGGTTAAAGAAGAACGGAAGCCGGTGCTGAGTGCGGCAGCCGACTTTTTTTCGTGGTCAGGAATACAGCCTGCCGTGGGAGTCAGTTGTAGGAATACCCTGTCGCTCCCCGTCAATTCAAAAACGATGACGGTTACGGATTTCTCACAAAAGAATAGCGTTGTATAGAAGCTCTCAGACGAAATTATCTTTTGTTTCGTGTACAAGTACCTGTGTAATTGCAAATTTCAGCTCTTGTATAACGTTTGAAAAAACGAAGGAGGGAAGGAGGAGAATTTTTTATAAAAACATTTGATTTATTAGTTTCTAAATGTTATAATACAATTGAGAGGAGGGATAGAAAAAGGTAGTTTGTCCGAAGTTTAAAGCGTAGCAATCAAAACTTCATTCAAAACCATAAGGGGGGATGTGAATTTGAGAATTTTAGCTGCTGACTTGTTCATTCAAGAAAATGACGATTTGAAGCTTTTGGAGTTTATTGAAGAGCCTAAAGATATTAATGAGCCGAATGATAGGGCCTATCAATTAAGAAAAGCTTATTGTTCATTGATAGTAGTTAGACTTCTCAGAATGAATCAACATGGGAAAGTAGAAAATGAATTTGTTCATTTTCCATTTAGATGGCACAACAAACTTGATATTTAGCTAAGCAGGGGGACTCCCCCTCTTGGCTATTAAAATGGGGTGGTGAAGATCGACACAATAATTTGTCCAAAGTGTAAAAAAGCAATGAGGTTGTGTGATCAAAAAAATAAAAAAGATGAAGATGGAAAAGAGGCTGTAATTTTCATTTTAGATTGTAAGTGTAATCATGTGGATGTAAGAATACATTACCTGTCAGTTTAAAAAGGGGGGAGCAATTATCACTGGAAAAACACATATGGCTGGCGGTTTGGTGGCTGGTATCACGCTCTCTTATATGACAAATTTGGATCCTGCTACATTGACAGCTGCAGGTGTTGTCGGAGGTCTTCTTCCGGACATTTGCCATAGTGGATCCAAAATAGGACGCAAGTTTCCTGTATTATCTCGTACTGTAAATTTAATGTTCGGGCATCGCACCTTTACCCATAGCTTATTGTTTTTGCTGATAATGGCGGTGGTCCTGATTAAATTTGTATCGAATGAGGCAATAACAGTCGGTATTCTCGCGGGAATGGTGAGTCATTTTATCTTAGATGCAGCAACGAAAAATGGTATTAAGTTGTTTTATCCATTCAAAATGACAGTACGCTTTCCTGTCACCACAACAACTGGAGGAATGGTTGAATATATCGTTTTAACGTTTTTAGTGCTTTTTATAGTCTGTTTTGGTCAAAGCGTTATTGCGCCTTATTTGTGATAAGGTGAAAAAAACAAATGAAGGCGGGGAAAGTCTGATGCGAATAGAATGGAGGTTTTTTCATGAAAAGTACTGGTATTGTTCGGCAAGTAGATGAATTGGGTAGAATTGTCATACCAAAAGAGTTGAGAAGGGTGCTGAATATTACTGACAAAGATCCTATGGAGATTTTCGTTGAAGACGAAAATCATTTTGCGTAAATTTAAGCAGAGCAAAGCTTGCGTTATAACTGGAGAGGTATCCGATCAAAATATGACTCTTTCAGGAGGAATCGTGTTAAGCATAGAAGGAGCAAAAATTTTGTTAGAGGATTTAATAGCTGTCGAGTTAAATAAAAAGCCTCTCAATAAAGATAGAAAAAAGTAATAATCTGCGTTTATGGCCATCTGTGGGATACGGCAGCCAAAGGTGAATTGAAGCAAACATTAAACGGAGGATAGATGGTGTTTCGTGGTCAGGAAGTGCTCGGGTGGGCGCCAACTGCAGACATCCGAAGGCGTCCCGCCGACGATGAGAATAGACACCCTTTATCAATAGAAGATGGAAAATTTGCACAATTTATTTATGTGTTAGTTTCAAAATGTTATATTTTAATTGGAAGGAGGTAAGGTATATAAAACAGCTGGAGAAAAAACTGAAAACAGCCAGCTCAGAACGCGTAGCGATCAAAATTTCACACAAAAGGAGAGAAAAGAATATGAGTCTTACCCTCAAAGACATCCTGACTTTTGAAAATATTAACGGTGAGAAATTAACGGATAAGGAATATAAGTTTATTGCTCGGCTTAGGGATTCTTCAATTAAAGAAGGAGACACCGAATTTGCAAATCTGCTTGATGATTTTTTAAGGATACAGGCTAAAAACAAATCAGGTGGCTATGCCATTGCTCAGAAAATTTTACGCTCAATTGATGAAGAGCCTCAACCTCTTTTAACTTTAGTTTAATTACCGCTAGAGAAAGCGTGCAATTATGCGCTTTCTCTTTAAAAACTATGGTTTGGTTTTGAATCCTGAAAAATGCGAGGGAAGTAAAGTGGGAAAATCAATTTTTCTTTCTGAAAAAGACAAGTTACAGCTGCAAATGTGGGGTATTGTTCAAAGAGAGATTGGCGATATTGACGATGCAGGATGCGATTGGTATACGAACGGTGATCATACGTATATCGGATCCCCAGATTGGCATGTTTCTGCAAATCCTGAAATCGCCAACCTGATTAATTCGATTTATGCACTTGATGGAAGAGATGCCAAATGGGTTGAGGAAGGTGATTCTAAATGATGCCTTTATCAGTTCGACTGAAGCATACCGTTAAATCTATGAGGGATGAAGCAATCAGTCTCGAGGATGCAGCGAAACATCTAAATGCATCAGTGGATGAAATTATTCTTTCAGTGAGTGAATCGGACGATTTAAAAATTATTGCTGGCGCTATAATTGCAAAACGGGATAAAACAAGTATTTGGACAGCGATTGGAGCAGTCGGAGTATTGATTACATTTCTTATGTTTCTGCCGGCTATGATGGGGTGAGTCTATGTCAGGGGGAGATAAGATGGAACAGACTGAAATTATTTCTGAATCTATGGTCGAGTACAGCTGCAATGAGTGCGGGAAGACAATTTTAGATATGAAAGTACGTGCTCAAGAGTGCTGCCCTGTCTGTGGGGTCCTCATGAGATGCGAAGAGGAATTTGTATGAATCGGTGGATGTTGTCCCGGGAATGGCCCGGCCGTGAGGCTGCTGGACACCGAAAACAGCATGGTTGATCGATGTGAAGGCCAAGCGTTCATGGTCCGTTTATTAGGGAAAGGGGATTGAAGATAAAATGAAGCCGGTGCTGATCTGAGAGCGACCGGCTTTTTCGTGTCCGGGATCCGTTCAGGCATAGGATAGCTGCTAGACAACTGACGGCGGGCTCCGGCGATCGGTACTAAAAAACGCTATGCGTTCACGGTCTTTTACACGTCTTCCAAGGCCACCCAAATGATCTCCTTAAACTGAATGACGATACCATCGATCAGTAATGTTCCATTGATCGGATCGACAGAGTCGATAACGCCGCAAGCTGAATCTGTCGTCCAGTTCCGCCAGTATCGAATCTCACAATCTAGGCCGGTCCTGTATGCATATTGTATTTTCGACTCAAAGTCTGACCACTGTTCTGCATCGATCGCCGGTTTCTGGACAAAGGCATAATCCATTTCGGATTTAAGCTGCTGGAGTTGCTCCGTATGCTCCGGTAAGAAGATTGACGTCCATTTCTTAGTTCCTCTATCGCGCGGTGTCATTTCATGATACCCTCCTTTGATCCTATTCGTCTGCTATGTCGAAAGTATATCACGAACGAATGTTCCCGTACAATCACTTCAAGGTTTATTTGAAGGCAGCAAAGCAGCGGAACCTTTTCCTTTCGTGTTTTCTTTTCTTCAAATGTTGGGTATAATAAAACTAGAAAAGATGTATAAATGAAAACCCCGTTAGTGTTCCAGCACTAACGGGGATGCAATAGACGGTTCCCTGCAAGGGGGATCGGTATAGGCAGAGAAATAATCCACCAGAGCCGTTAACTCAAGGGTGGATTATTTTTTTTGGTTATACGACAGTACCGCGACAAACAAACTTGCAAAAGCCACGGAGTACATTAATGCTTCAGCTACTGTCATACAGCACCACCCCCTTTCTGCTGGGAGTGTGCCGACCACCCTTGAGAAATCCATTCTATTGCCCTTTCATTATACTACTTGCATTGCTCTTACGTCTATATAGACGTATAATAAATGCTGATTAGGACAAGCCCAAAAAGGATGAATGAAAGATGAATGAACCTCGTTTTCCCCTTTCTGAAATTTTTACAGCAAGTACAGGATCTAAGTATAAAGGAATTCCTTATAGTACCTTAAAGGATGATTTAAACCGGTACCATAAATTTAAAGAGCAGATTGAAAAAGGACTGGTAAAGAAAGAAGGGAATGTGTGGTTAATAACCAAACAGGCTTTAGAAGAAGTATATGGGGATGATTGATAGTCTTCCAGGATCTTTTGTCACGGGCGCCAGTTGCCGGAAGTCTGGAGGGGCCTGGCGATCGATGAGAAAACGCCAAGCGTTCACAGTCCGCCCACGGAAGCGCGATAGCTGAAAATGAACAAGAGCTGGTGACGATCGGAGGGCAGCTATTTTTTCATACCCAATACCGTGCCGTTGCGTGCGCCAGCTACAGGGTGTTCCCCGCCGGTTTCAGATAAAAAATTTAAAAAAATCTATTTTAATATTAGTTTCTAATTGTTATAATTTAATTGAAGAAGGGAGGTAAGAACAAAACGATTAGCTTGGTAAATCAAACTACCGGCATACGCGTAGCGATCAAAATTTCACACAAAAGGAGAGAAATTTTTAAATGAAATATACAGAAAAACAAAAAGAGGTAATCGAAAGTATGGTAACGGGATTTAGGAGAGTACACAACAAAGAAAAACGACTTGAATTGCTATGGTGGTATGATTTTGCATCAGGTATCAAAAATATAGAAGTAACTAAACAGATTATGAAAGATTTAAATGCAATATAGTGTTGTAAGTTACAGCTGAAGAAGAACGGAAGCCGGCCGCTGATAAGAAGGCGACCGGCTTTTTTATGACTAGGAACGTCCCACGGTGGTATCCAACTGAAGGAAACCTGGCGGCGGTCCCCGCCAATTAGGACTAAAACAAGACAAGAAGCGTACAAAAAAACTTTCTGATAAAACATCTTCCCCTGTGAAAGTTCGTATGTATTAATACAAGCAAAGAGCACCCGTCTAATTATGCGGGTGCTCTTATTGAGTTTATTTCCGTTTGTGGTCGTATTTGCTTGCTAAAGTGATTTGAAACACACCGAAGATCAACGTAAGGACTAACACGGCCGTAAAGATGTGTTTAGCGGGCAACAGGAAGTAAGCAAGTACAAAAGAAATCAAAAGGATCACATAACCGATATTAAAGGCTTTTTTAAAAGTCAGTTAGATCTCCCCCCTTTTTAAAGCATATCACAGCCATTGGAATTTTATAACTATGGATGTGGGGAGAATAGACACTCAAAACAGGCACGAGAATATACATTCTCGTGCCTGTTTGATATACTTTTCAAAAGAGATCATTCGAAAACTGGCCAAATGAGGTTCGAAAACTCGCACGAGAAAATTTAGAGGTGGAAGTAATGAAAAATGTGATTCCGTTTCAGCCATCTAAAAGTCTCCTTGATGAATATGCTGAAGCGATATCTGGAAAAGCAGATAAGACGGTAGAGGATTATATTCGCGCTGTTCGTGAGTTTACTCAATGGATTGCTGAGCGGCCGGGGAGTGCAGGTGTGTTTCGTCCTGAACAATTTACAAAAACAGCAATGGAAATGTACTTGAGAGAGATGGAAGAGCAAGGATATAGTGTGCGCTATCGTAATAAAGTCAAATCGGCAGCTTCTAGCTTTGCCAATTGGCTTATAGAAGAAAAAGGACAGCTTCAGCGTAATCCTACTAAGGGCGTGTCCATTCCACCAGAACCTTTAATGGCTCCCCGGGAGCTCACTGAAGATCAGCGTTATGTGTTGCGTAATCTTGTGGAACGGCATGCTGACCTTCGAGGGCAAGCTATTTTTGCATTAGGGTATTGGGCGGGCCTACGGGTAAGTGATGTGTCATGGCAGCTGATGGAGGATACACATATCGGCCCCAAAATTGGATGGATACGAACTGGCCATAAAGGTCGTAAATACCGTGAAATTGATGTGGTAAATGAAGTTCGACGCTCCTTGGCAACATATATTGAAAATGGACGGAAACATACATCAAGCCCATATGTATTTACCTCTCAGCGTGCTGACCGGCTAACAGAATCCGGTATTGAACGTTGGTTTCGAAATTTAAAATCATTGGCTACCAAAGACGAATGGGAATTGATTAAAGATGTGGCTTTTCACGATTTACGGCACGATTTTGCGCATAGGGCTCGTGAATCCGGATGGACTCTTGAAGAAGTTGCATATTACCTGGGCCACATTACGAAAAAAGGAACTCCGGCTATTGCAACCACTGCGCGATATACTCAGGTAAGCCGAAAGCAACTAAAAGATAAGCTGCGACTTATTAAATAAATATATTTACGGTTTAAGTGTCGCAGCTGATAAAAAAAATAAGATCTTCCTTTATGGATCCCACATGACCACCTCCTATACTTATTAAAACAAAAGAACAGGCTGAAGGAGAACTGTTACGATGCTAATTGAAAGTCGTCCGTTTTTTTATAATCAACCCGCGGACGGGCGTCAGCTGAAGGGAATTTGTCGGTGGGCTCCCGGCGATCGATGAGAAAACGCGAGGCGTTCATGGCCCGCCTGCGGAAGCGTACAGCTGAAGATGAGAGAAAACAAAACGGATCCGGCCGAAAGACGGACGCAATTGCAGATACGAACCTTCATTTTGCAGATTCGGGGATCGCGCCTCAGCAACCCGATCTGGGCGATCGGAGATCCGCCGGCGGCCCGCGGTGATCGATGAGAAAACGCGAGGCGTTCACAGCTCGCCTACCATGGCCAACAGCTGAAGATGAACGAAAGCTGGTGTCGCTCGGAGGTCAGCCGGCCTTTTCGCGGCTAGGAACGCCCTGACGCGGGTGACAGCTGAAGGAATCGCCGGTAGCTTTGCCGTTCAATAAGAAAACGCCATGCGTTTACGGTCCGACTGCAGAAGCAGTTGCTGATCGAAGGATCACATTTCATGGACAAAATCAGCAATTTGAAAAAAATAGTATCCTTCTCGGTATCGATGTATATACTTATGTATATACGAAAGATCTAGGAGGTGTTATAATGGAGGAAAATAAACGAGAAGGAGTGGTGAGTGTGACAACAACGGTTCAAAAATGGGGGAACAGCCTTGCCGTTCGCATCCCTACTCGTATTGCTGAATCTATCTCCATGGAACAAGGCACAGAGATCGAATTAACTGTCGGAAAGACTGGGATTATGTTAAAACCTAAAAATAATAAACCAACATTAGATGACCTTTTAGCACGCGTAACACCCGAAAATCGGCATTCTGAAGTGGATTTTGGCCGTGAAGGGAATGAATTATTTTAATGTCAGTTGAACGTGGTGATCTTGTTTATTTAAACTTTAATCCACAGGCAGGACATGAACAAGCTGGAAGAAGGCCAGCTATTGTCTTATCTCCGAAAAATTTTAATCAAACCACTGGGTTTGCAGTGGTCTGTCCGATCACTAACCAACAGAAAAGTTATCCCTTTGAGGTAGCTTTGCCTGATGGCTTGGCTATCCAAGGGGTTATATTAACAGATCAGGTGAAAAGTTTGGATTGGAGAGCCCGCCGGTTCCAAGTTGTAGATCAAGCTCCCGAAATAATTGTTAGTGAATGCTTGGACTATATACATACTTTTCTATAACAAAAAATGCACTCTTTATGGGGTGCATTTTTATTTTCGAAAAAACCATGCTAATCGAAAGTCGCCCAGTTTTTCAAGAAAAAACGTCCGCTGTATTGCCAGCTGTAGTGGCACACGACGGATCTTGCCGATCGACGAGAAAACGCCTAGCGTTCAGGGCGGCCTGCATGGCTTGCGGAAGCGCGGCAGCAGAAGCTGTCCGGGATCTGGTGACCGACTCGGAGGTCAGCCGGCTTTTTCGTGGTCGGAAACGCTCCGTCATGAGCGACAGCTGAAGGAAATCCGCCGACGCTTCCCCGAATTCTGATCTTGAAAAACAAGGTTTTTGGTACTTCGGGATTCTTTTTTAGGAAATTAACTTCCAGTCTATTTAAAAAACTTCCAAAAATTGCGATAATAGAAACAAGTATGAAATTTATAGGAAGGACTGATGGGGGTTTGAGTACGATAGCATTTGAAGAAGTCGCACATGTCATAAACGATTGGTACAAAGTCATCAGACAGCATAACTTTTCCAAAGCCGCAGCCATGAGGGAAGAGATCGAAAACATGTTACCAAATATGGCAGAGAATCAGAATGTGTTACTATACTTCAACCTGATTGACTCGCGCTATAAGCTCATGACAGAAGATTATGACGAATCCGGAGAATTGTTGGACAAGGTGAAAGCGAAAGCCCTAGAAGACAGCACCGATGACATGATTCACTACTATTTTTATCTTTTCTCTGGCATGTACGAATTCCACCAAAAGCGCTATGTAAAAGCCATCATGTATTATAAAATCGCTGAAGAACGTTTGAAAAAGATACCCGATGAAATTGAAAAAGCTGAATTTCACTATCAGCTTGCGATTGCATATTATCAAATCGATCAAAATGTCTTCTCAATGACGCACGCTAAAATTGCATACGACGCCTTTAAAGCACATGACAGCTATAAAGAAAAAATGATCAACTGTGAAATGATACTAGGTGCAAATAAACTCGATTTATTGCTTCATGAACAAGCACAGACACATTACGAGAAAGCACATGCTATCGCCAAAGAAAACGGCTTCCGATATACCGAAGGTCTGTCACTTTTCAACCTCGGAATCTGTTTTGAACGACAAAAAATGTTCATCGAAGCTTCAAATTGCTTTAAACAAGCGATAAGGATTCCAGAGCACTTAGCATCTTATGTTGGTACACGCTCCACTTATATGTTGAGTAAAGTTCTATTTCAACTGGGAGCTTATGAAGCCGCCCAATCATGGTATGAAAAAGCTCTGAAAAGAGCCACGGATGAAGGAGAACAGGAGTATCTGGCGAAATTAAAACTTGTATACTCTTTGTATGCGGAGCAAAATGACCAAGAAGTGAGAAAAAATCTTCATGTCCTTGATGATATGAAACTTTGGACAGAAACAGCCGATCTTTCACTCGAAATTGCTGAATACTATAAGAGTAAGGCTGATCTTGAAAAAGCCGCGTATTACTTTGAACACGGTCATTTTGCCAAGGACAAAATCATTAAAATATCGGAGGCGTTATTATGAAGAAAAAAACACTTCTGCTCACTCTGCTAACTGTGTCAGCTTTGTTGCTGGTCTCTCCTACCTTTGCGAACGATACAACCCTTTCAAGTAAACCCATTCAAATTGCAGAAAAAGCAGTATTTATTTGAGGTCTGACATTCAACAAAAAAGGCGGACTCTTGAAAAAAGAGCCTGTCTTTTTTGTTTTTTCCTCGCTTCTACGCTTCAGCAAACAATCGTGAATGCCTGGCATTTTCGTTCCGATCGGCCGGACCGCCCCCCGAACCTGCAAAATGCAGGTTCGTATCTGCAATGCGCTCGCCTTTCGGCTGGAGCCGTTTTCTCTCATCTTCAGCTGTACGCTTCCGCAGGTGGACTGTGAACGCCTGGCGGTTTCTCATCAATCGCCAGGGGGGCTGCCAAGGTATTCCTGAGTTGACACCCACCGCAACCTACGACACATGGCCATGAAAAAAACGGACGTCTTCCCGCTGATCTGTGAAAAAATAGGATTGAACACTGACCGTTTAATTTTTGAAACGGTCGGAATGCTTTCGAAAGGATGGCACTTGGTCACGAAGAAGTGTTCTGGTATCCGAATGCCACCGGCTCCAGTTTATCTTCAGCTACCAACTTCTGCAGGCGGGCCGTGATCGCCCATGTTTTACTTATCGATCACCGGGGACGCCGGTGGATTTCCTGAATTGATACCGTGTGGGGCGTTCCTATCATGAAAAATCCGGTTGCTCTCCAATCGGGTCGGGATGCTGAGACGCGATCCCCGAATTTGCAAAATGCAGGTTCGTATCTGCAATGCGCCCGCCTTTCGGTCGTGTCCGGATTCTGTTCATCTCCAGATGCCGGCCGCCGCAGCCTACGACACATGGCCATGAAAAAAACGGACGCCTTCCCGCTGATCTGACTGAAAAAATAGGATTGAACACTGACCGTTTAATTTTTGAAACGGTCGGAATACTTTCGGAGGGCTGGCACGAGAAGTGTTCTGGGCTCCGAATGCCATCGGCTCCAGTTTATCTTCAGCTGCCGCGTCAGATGGTCACAAAGTGGATTTTATGCCTCTACACATAATGATTTTGCGGTTTGAACGAGGCTACTTATACCTCTGCTTTCCATTAGACGAAAAGGTTTTTTGTACTTCTTAGCAAATTCTTTGGCTTTTTCAGCTGCGGAATGATTGATATTTAATTTCATCGTGATTAACATATCACAGCTTTTTATCATGCTTTCAAGCCGTTTCGTATCCTCATTTCCGTAAGCATGGATAAGCTCTCCGCCAATACTTACTATCGCTTTTTCAAATTCTGCGGTCCTTCCCTCTCCACCTAATAATAAGACTTTTTTACCTTTTAATTCATTTGTTTCCTTGGTATCCGATTTAGGATTTTTGATTTTGTAGTTAGAAGAAGGCAAAGGGGGCACGTGAGGCGATCCTTCTGTATTATGCTTCCATATCACTTTGAACACATCTATATTATTACTATAATAAGCAATATCAACAATTGAACCTACTTCAAGGTCTTCCTTAATGCGCGCCTCGTTGTTGATAAGAAAAGTATGTGGAACATCATTATATTTAATCGATTTGATTTCCCCATCCTTATCTAAGTATTCAGAAGCAACTAGCATCGAATCTCGCTTTGACAAAATACAATAATTTAATTGAACTCTATTCGTTGGTCTTTGTTCTGCGACTTTTTCAACTAATTCAAAATGATACTTATCGTTACCTAAGTGGACTGCTGAAATGAAATCCCCATCTTCCAAACCCAGCTTCCGTATAATATGTTCAGGAACATATAAATCAATCTCTTCTAAATACCCTCCTTTTAACTGCCTTTTTAATTCATAGCGATTTTTACTCTTTGGTTTTGTTTCCTCTTCTGACGGAGCATTTTCCGGAACATCTTCCAAGCAAGATTCAAAGTCATCAGTACCTTTTAATCCATTTAAAATTTTTAAAAAGCGAAAATAAGATAACAAAACATCTTCTATTTCTTCCACATTGTCCAAGGTCAGTTTTTGAATTATTTTTCCCATCTCCGAAACGGCTTCTTGAGCCATAGCTTGTTTGTTCATAAACATCCCCTCTAATTGATTTATTATTATATTAAGAATACAGCATTGATTATTAGGTGCGATACCTTATTCAGGAATGAACAGAAAAGATATTTCTTTAAAAATATTGAATTATTAGTTCCTAAATGTTATAATTAAAATCAGAAGGAGGGAAACGTCCGGCATAAAAGCGTAGCAATAAAAATTTCACACAAAGGAGAGAAGGAATATCTCATGGAGATAAAATATAAAGTTTTACACCTTTTTTGCGGGATTGGCGGTGGCACATTAGGATTTGACAATGCAAAAGAAGAATATAGAGGGGTTAAGGGTAAATTTGAAACTATTTGTGGCATTGATGTAGATCCTGAAGCATGCGAAGATTTTCGAAATTTAACTGGGCGAAGAATTGAAAAAATGGATCTCTTCGATAGAGAACAATATATACAATTTCATGGACAGGAGCCCCCAGCTGGGTGGAAAGAGGTTACTCCAAAAATGTTGAGGGATACGGTGCGTGAGATACCGGATGTTGTGTTTACAAGTCCGCCGTGTAAAGGATTTAGTGGCCTGCTTCCTGAGAAATCCGCAAAAACACAAAAATACCAGGCGTTAAACAAATTAACAGTCAGAAGTATCAGGCTTACTCTAGAGGCTTTTCAGGACAATTTGCCGGCGCTTATCCTACTTGAAAATGTTCCCCGTATTGTGAGCCGAGGAAGAGCATTGCTGCGTGAAATTAAACAGCAACTAGAGTTTTTTGGCTATGTAATTAATGAAGACAAAGATAATTACCATGATTGCGGGGAAATCGGAGGACTGGCGCAACACAGAAAAAGATTCTTATTGATTGCCAGAAATCCAAATAAATTAGATTCATTTGTTTATCAGCCTCCCAAACAACCAATGAAAACAATAGGTGATGTAATTGGGCTGTTGCCTTTGCCTGGAGACAAACGATTTGGCAAGATTCACGCTTTGCCAAATTTGCAATGGAAAACATGGGTGCGTCTTGCCCTTATTCCGGCTGGCGGCGACTGGCGGGATTTAGAAAAAATAGATTGGAAAAAGTACCGAATTGGATATTTACCAAGGGCCGGATGTGGCAAAGTAGCTGAATGGGATAAACCATGCGGAACTATAACCGGGGCCGCGGGTGTAAGTCAAAGTAATAGCATAACTGCAATATCAGATCCGCGGACAGGGTTTAAGTCAGGGACTCATCAGGCAATATACAGGGTTCAAAAATGGGAAGATGCTGGCCGCACTGTTACCGGGGCTATGAGGCCCAATAATGGCGCTTTATGTGTAAATGATCCGCGGTTGCCTAAAAGAAAAAACCGGCATGCTGCCGTTTATCAAGTGGTTAAATGGGAGCAAACGGGGCCTTGTGTGACGGGAACAAGATTTGGGAGTGGAGCTCCCGCAATTTCCGATCCGCGGTTGGATTGTAAGCCCCGAGCCGGTACGATGGGGGTTCAACGATGGGATAAACCTTCAAAAACCGTTACCGGGGCAAACGATGTTCATTCAGGAACTTCAGCCGTCGCAGATCCGCGCATTCCGGAAGATAATGAGACGGGTGTATTTATTATCATATCTGAAGATGGAACGTGGCATAGGCCACTAACAACCTTAGAACTTGCTGTTTTACAAGGACTCCCTACGACCTTACCAGACGGAAGGCCTCTTATTCTTGCAGGGAAAAGTGATGCAAGATGGAGGGAAAGGATCGGGAATATGGTTCCGGTAGCTGCCGCACAAGCAATTGCAGAAACCATGCTTAGAACCATGCTTGCTCAAGAAGTAGGCGAATGGCTTATGTCAGCTGAAGATATTTGGGTTGTTCCTCTGAAAAGAGAAAATGAAGTTTCTTTTCGGCAATCTTAGAGGATAGTCAAAGCGAAATTTTTTAAAAAAACATATTGAATTATTAGTTTTCAATTGTTATAATGAAAACGAAAGGAGGAAAGAAAAAACTGGATCATCTGGTAAATAAAAATCAGCCGGCATAAAGCGTAGCGATCAAAATTTCATACAAAAGGAGATTTAAAATGGAAAAGGTCAAGGTGACAGAAATCCAGTTAACAAGGCTAGAAGGTAGCTTTGTTACAGAGGAAGATAAGGTGGCCGTAGATGCTTGGGAAAAGGCAGAACGAGTTCTAAGAGCGTGGGCTCTTACGGCTCCGAGAAATGGCGCTTATGACAAAGTGAATTTTCATATTAAGTGGGAAGATGGCCATGAATACTCAGGACGTTTTAATTTGAAAGCGCAGCATTACAATTTGCGTAAGATCCCGTATTTAGCCAACCATGTAAGGCGGGATCTCTGGTATTTATTTGAACAATTAGAGCTAGAAGAAGCGAAGGAAATGCTGGATAAAAGCCAAATTGGAGCATAAGAGGGATACCCCTCTTTGCTCTCCTCAATCTTTAAAAAGGTTAAAATAATTGGAGGGATTAAGATGGAAATGACAAACCAAGAAAAACTTGATTTAATTAACAGCCTGGAGATCGTTGACGTTGATATGGACTGTGAAGGACTTATATATGCTCATGTTGAATATTCTCCTGAAAACCTTGCTATATTGGGGAAAGTAGTTCCTAATGTAGAGGATTATTTGGACGATTATGGAGACCCGGAACATGAAGGGGAAGTATTTGATATTTCATGGGCCGCGTTCGAATATGCAAAAGCCGATATTTTTCAACGTGAGGAAGGAAAATTCGCGATTTTTTCAAAAGAGGAAGTCATGGATATGTATATGGAAGAACGAGAGAAGCGCCTGAATTTAGAAAGTCGATATCAAAAATTGAAGCATCAAATTGAGGCTGTTGGGTAAAAGTCTACCATCCGCGGATTATGGAGTTTTAATTTCATGTGAGGAGAAGCAAGAGTGACGATTTACCGTTCTGAGAGGTGTCAGGATGAAGCACATCATAAAGTCATTGGGGAAGACCTATAGGCTATACAAACAGCCGCATAAGATTGGTGATTTCATAGAGTTTCAACAAAAACAATGGATTATTATAGGTATTGAAGGTGTTTCGATTGACTTAAATAAATTGAAGGTTATTTATACAATCCAAAACGTCGAAGAAGCATACGTGTATCAGCCGCCTATTTCAGACAGCGGGAAAACAGTCGAGATAATAGCTCGAATTAGAACCGGAAAAGAGGCTATTTTAGAAAAAATACAGGTTGGTCGCTTAGTTTGGATTGACAATAAGCCATATCAATCGGTTGGGTTTATAGACATAGATATTGAATTCACTGATGTTGTCATTACGTTGATAGGGCGACCAGTTCGCCCTATTCCGATAAAGGAAGTAAGGGCAAAGGTAATAAACGAGCGAAAGAAAAAGCTGAATTTACAAGTCTTGTAGGGATGGGCGGTCGAAATGCAGGGGACTTCAATTGGTTGATCGTTTGAAATATGAGAGTTACTATGTCAGATCAGGAGGAAATTTATGGCCAGGTTTGCTTTACATCCTAAAACAAATGAAAAAATATCTATTGAGGATTGGGAGTTATATCATAAAGAGGAGACACCTATATGCATTATTTGTGGACACAATTTATATGTTAGAGCAAACAGTTCCCCTGGTTCTTCAGCTCACTTTGCTCACTATCCTGGATCTAATTGTCCATCAATTCAATATAATCGAGAAAAATATGATAGTCTCCAGCCGGTTGAAAAAGACTATCAGAATGCTAAAAAGTTAAAAAAGCATTTGATCAATAACATGTGGCCGGTTTATCAAAAATGCAAAAGCATATTTGGTAAAGGGTTTAGACAAAAAGATTTTCAAAAAATGATTTTCAAAGCGTCTGAAAGAAATATTTGGTTCTATAAAGGTATGACACTAAAATATTTACCGTATGTTCTGTTAGTAAACTATGGTGTTTTTCAAAAAGAGGAGCATCGAAAAAATAAAGTCTATTTTGTATTTGATTCTAAACTATCAAACTATGAAGATCTGTGGATTAAGCCTAAAATAAAACAAAAAATGTGGAAGGTATACCCAGATGAAGGTCAAATTGAGGAAGTCGAGATTGATTTTGATACTTCTTCTTTGTCACCTGAATATTTTATGTTTTGGGCCACAGGTTTACAAGGAAAAAAAGAAAATGAATTCTTAGATTGGTAGCTGAGAAGATAAAAAATGTTAGTTAGTAAATATATCAGATTTTTAGAAAAAACCAAAGAAAATGCACATGGAATGAGTGCTTATCGGATATTCAGCGATTTAAAAATGGCCAAAGAACTGCAATCCAAAGGACAAAAGGAGCTTCTAGTGATTGATCAAAAAAAAGAAATCGCGGCGTGCTTTTCTCCGATGAGCAAAAATCCATAACACTCTGCATTTACGGCCGACTGACTATAAGAGCGTAATAGAAGATGGATTGAAGCCGTCCCCGCGGCGTGCGTCAACTGCAGGAACACCCTGGTAGGCTCTCCCGGCAATCGATGAGAAAACGCGATGCGTTCACGACCGTCTGCGGAAACGTGCAGCTGAAGATGAATGGAAGCCGGTGCCGGGTGGCAGCCAGCTTTTTCGTGGCCAGGATCGCCCGCGGCGTGCGTCAACTGCAGGAACACCTTGGCGGACTCCCGGCGATCGATGAGAAAACACCAGGCGTTCACGTTCCGCTGCGTGTGCCAGATGCAGGGGGTTCTCCGTCATTTCAGAGAAAAGATTTTTAAAAAAACCTATTGAAATATTAGTTTCTAATTGTTATAATGTAATCAAGGAAGGGAGGTAAGAACAAAAACGGTTAGCTTGGTAAATCAAACTACCGGCATACGCGTAGCGATCAAAATTTCACACAAAAGGAGACATGTCGAATGGAACCTATTTTCGAAATTATCAGCCTCAAACAAGAAAAAAAAGAATCAGATTTGATAGGAGCTTTTGAACAGGTTGTAGATGCTGAAGCCCTTGCGAACGTGGTTAAATACTACATCCAGAATGAAGATCGTGAGGTTTTCTTAGTTATCATTTATAACAACAAGTTGAGAATAACAGCAATTCATCGATGCAGCATTGGGGCGCTAAATGCGGCGATTGTTACTCCGAGAGAAGTGTTTAAAGCAGCGATATTGAACAATGCGGCAGCGATTGCAGTAGCTCACAACCACCCCAGTTCTGATCCTACAGCAAGCAAGGAGGATATCGAAGTAACAAAGCGGCTTCACCAAGCCGGGGACATCCTCGGCATTGAATTGCTGGATCATATCATTGTAGCTGCACACACTGACCGATACGTAAGCCTTAGAGAAAAAGGGATAATATAAAAGAAGGGGGGCTCCCCCCCTTCTGCAAAAGAAAAAAATGATAAAGAGCAGCAAAATTGAATTTCGTTTCCTGAATTCGAATAAGAAAACCTTTTGAATAGGGGCTACTTCCTGTATAATTGATATGCACCTTCGTTTTGTGTGAACGATGGTTGCTACGCGAAGGCCCCGACTGATCCTCGGGGCTGTTTTTTTGTCCTCATATTGAAAAATGTGCTTTTTAAAACAAAAAAAGGGAGATGTTTTTAAATGGAATTTCAATATTTGAGTCGAGAGCATAAGCAGGATTTTCTTGAAATGAGGCGGAATATTCCTGAATATTACCGTTTTAATAAGGAGTTTCTATCGGTGCTTTATTTAATCTCAGGAAATGAGGAATTAAAACAGAAAGTTGAGCCTTATTTTAATGGGAACAGCGGTATGTTTGATACGGAAAAAATGTTTGAAGAGCAAGATTTTTCAGCGGGATTAAGCATATTGGCAAAACTGGCCGTCAATCTATTCAATGCAAATGAAAAAATTAATCCGTTGCAGCTTATGATTCTGGATGATGAAAATTTTGAGTTAGCTATGAATGCGATTATATTAAGAAGACAAGGAATTTCAACAGAATATAAATTAAGTCAAAAAAATTAGTGTAGGTGAATGATTTGAAAGGCATCTTTTTATTATCCGTTTCTTTATTTGAAGGGCAGCTTCAGGAGGCCCAAAATGTAGCACAATCATCCGGAGGTCTGGGCGCAGATCTTAGCCACTTCATCATGTTTGAATACAAGTTACCTAGTTCATTGGAGCCGATCCTTTCAAAATCGGATAATGATGTGTTATCAGCTGAACAACTTAGAATCAGTATAGAAGCGAGGGATCACCTTGACTCTATAATTGATAAACTCAAAAAGGAATATCCAAGATCGAGGGAAAGCTATGGTTTGAATCGCTCTTCTCTTATGAGGGATATTCTCAAGCAATTTATTTTAAAGCGACAAGATCTCGAAAAGAGGGAGGTTCACCATTCGTCTTTTTCGTTCGAAGCAGATAAGATTTCGTTTTTGCAAAGTGTTCTCCCATTCAAGGAGAGAGATCGGACTATTGAGCACTTTATTCTTAATTCTTATGCCCCCTCTGAAACAGAACCTCCAGAGTCTCACAAGCCAAAGAACATGAGCCAGATAAGAATAAAAATGGATGTGAGAGCATTTGAAAAGCTGGATAATATTGTTGACCAGTTTAAAGGAAAAGGTCTGACGAGAGCAGATGTAATGCGTCATGTTGTTGATCAACTTATAAAAGAATTATCTACTACGGACAATGTTAAAGCCTTTACGGAGGAAAAATTAGATGAGGCTGTCCGGAACTTCAGAGAGGTACACGGGGCAGATAGACTAAAGGAAAAATTAACTGAATATGACAGACGGCAATAAGTAAGCAGCTTTCCGGATCCAGCTATGGAAAGGAGCCTTTTATGAATATGTGTGGAATAACTGACTGGGGAAGTGCATTTTATGCTTTCGTTGAGACGACTCAAAAGCATAATTTACCCTTCCCGGAGGATGCAGCTGATTGGAGTACGGCCAAGTTGATAGCCGAAATAGAGAGGATAAACAAGGGGGAGATGGGGTTGTTAAAGAGATCCAGGCGACTGAGGCAATCCAACAGGAAGGAGAGAAAAGCATAAAATGAAAAAGTTACTTACTGCTGTATGCACTCTTCTTCTAATTTCAATTGGAGCTTATGTAACTGGAAATTCGCCAATAGATTTACTATCGCATCACCAAAACACAACTGCAGCTGAAGAAAATTCAACCTCATATGATCAAAAGATCTATTTTCCTGCTGATAAGTACCCTGAAACCGCTAAACACATAAAAACGGCCATTAAAGAAGGCCATTCGAAAATCTGTACAATTGATCGAGATGGTGCCGATGAAAACCGCGAGGAATCTTTGAAGGATGTCCCAACCAAAAAAGGGTATGATCGTGATGAATGGCCAATGGCAATGTGTCAGGAGGGCGGAGCCGGTGCCGATATTGAATACATAGAGCCATCAGATAACCGCGGGGCGGGATCCTGGGTTTCTCATCAGTTAGATGATTTTCCAGACGGAACTAGAGTATTATTTGTTGTGAAATAGATGGAAGAGCAGCTGCTGGCATTTTATTTCGTTCGTGAGTGATCAAAGATCGGAAGATGGCCATAATTTCTTGTTCGTGTTTGTTGAATCCAGAATCACTAAAAACAAAGGAGATGCTTATGGAATTTATAAAGAGCCTCTTATTCATCGTCTATGCGATCTTGCTACATGTGTATTCAAAAGATTCAGCCAGCAAACTTCAACGGCATGTCTATAATTTTTTCATCCTTGTCGCTATTGTATGGTTGATTACCTTTAGTTTTTTTCCGTATTGGAAAATGGTTATTACTTTTAGTTTTTTGGTCGTTAATATCTATGCAGTCAAGACAATATTAACAAAAATCAAAACTGGGAAATTTGTTGCCCCACCGGCTTGGATTCCCTTGATGACAGTCGCTGGCATTTGTACAGCAGGCATCATTATTCCAAGTTGGGAATCAACGCTAGTCACTGTGGCGTTTGGTGTTTTTCTATTCAGCATTCTTATCGTTTTAGAAAAGGTGCAGCAGCAGAATGAGATTTACGAAAATCGAAAATCCACTTCCGAGCTAAATGACCGGGAAAAAATAGTAGAACGGATTAAAAAAGAAAACATCATCCTTGAGCAAAAAAATTCTCATTCACCTAATCTTTATACTTTTGTTCATGAAATAAATGTGGCTGACAACAGTGTACTTCGCAACTATATTATTGAGCCCCTTCATCCAGAAACCAGCATCAATAGACAAGCACATTCCTTAGCGCATGAGTTAGGGCATTATTATAACTCCATCGAGAGAAAACGTTCCTTCCATAGTTTTATTTTAGATTGTCGTAAAGCGAAAAGACTGAAACCGATTTGCGGATTATTTGTTTTATACGATGAATGGAGTGCCTGGAATCGCGCAAAGCAAATCTGCCTTGAAGAAGGTGTAGACATTAGCTTTTTTCATTTTTCGAGAAAAACAGCTTTTTCAACTTATGTTAAAGCATACTGGGAGTCCATCATAAGGCCATTTAAAACATTGATAGGTACGTATATTTTTAGCGTGGCAATCGTGCTGTTTTCTGTGTTGCTAACTGACGCAGACATTCACCTTCCTTTTAAATTAGATGCTTTGACAAATTCTATTGCAATTACAACTGATAGGACAGGAGCAGTAAATTTCATTTTCTTCATCATCATGCAGATTCGCTTTTTGAGATGGGTGTTTGGACTGTTTTTTAAAAAATCTGTTACAGACTATCAATATGCACCAGAAGATGGTTTTGTAACAACGGGAAATGCAAAAAAGATTAAGGACTAAGAGCAATTCCTCATGATAACATAAAGGAGAATCGGACAGTCGAAAGGCAGCCGTTTTTCTTAGCCATAGGTCGCTTGCTGCGGGCGCCAGTTAAATGATTGAGAAACCTGGACATAATTAGAGGAGTTTGCACTTAGCAAGGCCTAAGATTGAATGACAGCCTTTGGGCTGGACCTTGAAAGGAGGTGGTTATTTGCGTATCTCCAGTGAAATTTATGTAGGTGAACCTAAAATACCGATATGGGTTAAATTCGTTATTATTTGGAATATCATTATGATTACAGTTGGCGTGATTGTATATCAGATTGCACCTTTTAATCTTGGCCGATATATTCTGATCTATATTCTTCTTTGGTGGTTTACTGGGTTCCCATTTGTCGCTGAAAAATTTATGCATGGTTTCTCTAAAGAAGAAACACGCATTGACTCGATGTATAAGAAGAAGCTGATTAAACGTCATATCGGTGGTGAAGTTCTTTCATATGATCGGAAAGAAAAAACATATAAGGTACTAGACAGAGGGAAATTTCTGAAGGTGAAATATTATAAAGGACACTTGCTTGTGGAAGAAGATTAAGTAAGGGTGATCCGTCGTCTTTCTTTGAATCAATTACTAATAACAAAGGAGAATATCATGGAATTCACAATTTCAGAGCGTCCAAATAATATCTTTTACGGCGATATATGTAAGATTAACGGACAAGGTTGCCTGATCTTTGGTTTTGGCAAGTCAAAGGCTGCCCAAATAGCTTCCTCCGACAATATGATTGCTTATGATATGGCATGTCTTACAAAAGATGATGAGGGAACTTTATATGGTCACTTTGAAACCGAAATTCGAGCCAAAGGAATTAGTGATCCAATAAAAGAAAGAATTGAGATTAAACACTTTTTAAGAATGCTTGATCAGGAAGAAACAAACAAATTGCTTTGGATCAACCCTCATTTAAAGGAACTTGATAGACTAATTGAAATACCTTATGAGAACTTCATTGAAATTTCTCAATTCAATATTACTTTTACAGCCCCAGCTGATTTTCCATTTAGACCCGAAGGATTGCCTGAAATTGAAAGAGATCCTCAAAAGAGAATAGAACACTTTATCAAGCTGTCAAAGGATTCAAATGTCCGTACTTTTGTGGTACCGTGGAGAGAAACTGTTGAGGAAAAAGCTGTAATGATTAAAGAGGCTTTTGGTTTGCAGCCTTAAAGGATTGGAGGGATTCTGTCGCTTGTCCAAAAAAAGTAAGAACGCCCCAGACTCCGACATCTAGGCGTTCCTACCGTTGATTGGAATAAAAGCCGACTCCCTTACAGGAGCTATTCTATTGCCGATCGGAGATGTTAGCAGCATCTTCGATCTTTTTGTATTACAGTATACTCTTATTGTATCAACGAACCTTTAAGCATGTCTATATTTATTACAGGTGTTTTCTGCTGATTGATGAGAAAATGCTGTACGTTCATAGCCGTCTATGGAAGCGTGGTAGGAGTTGATTTCCTTAGAAATGTGTTACTATCTTGGGTGAAGGTGAGGATTATGAAACAAGTAAATTTATATATAAGGACTCATCAAGTAAGGAATTTAGAAAATGTAAGAATAAAATACATAGGCTGTCTGTTACTAGAATATAAGGGGAAACGTAAGTACGTGTTCATTGATAATGTGGGGGAACGTGATCAAAGGGCTTCAATGTTGAGGTTGGTATGTAGTGGACTGAAAATGTTGAAAGAACCTTGTGAGATACTGGTTTTGACGCTAAATGATATTGAAAAGAAGTGGAAGAAATATAGTGACTTATGGAATGAAGTAAATGAGCGTGTAGTTGCTGGAGGGCATGATTTAAGTTTTAAGGTCTGTAAAAATTCTGATGAGGATACAGGAGAAGTATTCAAAATATTTAAGAGTAAGTTAGATCGTTATAAGAGGTCATATAAAAACAGGCTCAAGCTTCATTTGATGCATAGGAAATAAATTCTATGTTAAGATAAAAAAAACAAAAGAGTTAAGTTTTCCATGGAAGAAGAGATGTTTTTTCATCTTGCCGATTCTATTTTTTTGTGAGGTGATTTTATGGCGACTGCAGAAAGGCAAGCAAAGCAATCAGAAGTAAAAAAGAAACCTTCTCAACATCGTGTTCAGAATACATATTTACAAAGGCATGTGGGTCATACGCTTGTATGCTTGTTAAATTCTAAAACTAAAGTGAAAGGAAAGCTTCTGGAATATGATACATACACACTGTTACTGGAAACGCCAGAAGGTGAAGAGTTTTTAGTGTTTAAACACCATATTGAGCTTATTAAAAAGATCAAGGCGGAATAAAAGCCGTTTTTTTATAGTTAGTAAATGGCTCTCCGCGGGCGACAGCTCCAGGAGTCTGCCGGTGGCCACCGGCCATCGATGAAAAAACGCCAGGCGTTCACGGTCCGCCTTGTGGAAGCGTGGCAGCTGAATATGAAGAACAGCCGGCTTTTTTTGTGGCCAGGAAGGGCTCTCTTCGGGCGACAGTTGCAGGAATTCCGCCGGTGCCCCCGGTGATCGATGAGAAAACGCGGGGCGTTTACGGTTGCCTGCGAAGTTCAGCAGCTGAAGGTGAAAGGAAGACGGGAATACCCCGCTAGAGGCCGCCGCCAGTAAGGAAAGACCCCTGCCTCACATGAGACAGGGGTCTTAAATTTCCTCAGCCGGCTGGTTTTTAGGTTCCTCGTTTTGTTCTTCTATTGGTACACTTTTTGGGGTGATTTTTGGAACATCAAATACGTCTAGCTTCTGGACATGCTGTGATTTTGTTGATACAATCAATGTGTAAATGAATACAATGTATGTAAATGAGTATAATGTATACAAAAGAGACTATAATAAAGAAAAAGATCGAAGATGCGGCTAACATCTCCGATCGGCAATAGGAGGCTCCGGTAAGGGAGTTCGGCTTTTTCCAAAGTTTAATTTAAAGTGAGAACGTCATGATTGGTAGTCGGGGCGTCTTACTTTTTTTGTTCGAGAAACTATGGGCAAGCGTCAAAATCCCAACAATCAGGATTCCAAATTGAAACATCAATCCAAGTGCGCTTTCTACTGCCATATTCTCACTTCCCCTCTTTCTGGAGGTGACTCCTATCCTTTTAGGTGGGGGTTATCAATGCTCGCCAGATGAAGGAACTGACGGCGCCCTTGGCGATTGATGAGAAAACACTAGGCGTTCAGGGCCTGCCTGCAGAAGAGAACAGCTGAATGTGAACGAGAGCCGGTGCCCGTTGAAGGGCAGCCGGCTTTTTTATGGCCAAGAACGCCCTGCCGCGGTCGCCTGCTGAAGGAATCTGCCGGTGCCCCCGGTGATCGATGAGAAAACGCGGGGGGTTCAAAGTCCGTCTGTAGAAGCGAATAGCTGAATATGAACGAGAGCCGGTGCCCGCTGGAGGGCAGCCGGCTTTTTTGTGGCCAGGAACGCCTCGCCGTGGTCGCCAGCAGCCAGAAATCTGCTCGGTATATGCGTGTCAATAGGTGCGGGGGTGACTCACATCGCTTGCCCCGTATCTATTGGATAAGTCGACTAATCATAATGTTTGTAAAAAAAGAGCGAATGACGGGGATTCACCTTTGATAATGTCAACTGAAAATAAAAGGTAAAGTGTCTTTACCATTGAATTATAAAATGAGGTGATGAACGCAATGATAAACGATAAGGAACATATGAATGAGTACGGCTATTTTGCTAAGGATGTTGCAGCCGATTTGAGTGTGACATCTTCAACACTAAGGCGGTGGTCCCTGGAGTTAGAGAAGCATGGATATGTATTTGAAAGAAATGAAAAGGAGCAGAGGATTTATTTTGAACGCGATTTTAAAACGTTCAGAGAACTTAAAAGACTTTTATCAAACTCTGTCCCGTTTGTAGACGCAATAAAAGCTGTTGCAGTAACCAAAACTGACGAGACAAACGCGTCAAGAACGCAAGGCGTTTTTTTCGATAGGCGTTTATCAGAGCAACAATTTAGAGAGATTATAAACGAAGAAGTACAGGCAGCTATGGCGGAAGAGAGAGAAATGATGTTTCGAGCATTTGAAAAGAAGTTAGATAACATTATCGAACGTCGGGACCGTTCCCTAATGCATGAGATTCGAAAAAATAGAGAAAGGCAGCTTCTTGAAACGGCAGCTACTGTGGAGACTCCAAGTAAGTCTGCAGAGAAAAAGTCTTTTTGGAGGCGTATATTTTACAAATAAGAGTATGGTCAAGAAAAAAAGCCCCAGAGGGCTTTTAATCTTCAGTGAAATTTTTAGATGAGAATGCTTGCCCGAATTGTGGCAACTTCTTTTTGGGTGATTTCTTTTGATTCTTTGTTGTTTTTGATGATTTTTTATTTACTTGGTTATCAGTTGTTTTAGTTTTTGGAGAGGAAGACTCCATACCAGCATTTTTTACGTATTCATGCAGTACGTGGCGTACAAAGCCAGCTCTAGTTGTAGCGTATTTGTCCATGTATTCAATGATTGCTGCATCTTTTTCTTTATCAAGAAAGAGTTCAATTCGCTCTTTCTCTTTTTTATTGTATTTTGGCATGTTTATTCCTCCGCGGTTGCAGCAGCTTCCTCGTCTTCACTGTTCATAACAGCCATACCATATTTAAAGAATCCCATTGAGTTAGCGATTTCGCTATTTTCAACAAATAATACAAACTCAAAACGGTTCTTGATCTCATCTTTCTCAACTAAGTTTGCGCCACCACCAGTAATAAGCATGGTGTCGGTGCTGCTGGTGCTTTTCTTTGTTTTGTTAATTTTGTTGATCAGTTCTTTTGTATATCGTTTGCGAACATTTTGTACGATCTGTGTAATATCAAGAGATACATTTTTATTTGGTTTAAAGAAATAACCCTCTGTGTCATCGCCTTCTCTTAGAATTACTTCTACATCATATGCTGTCAGACTAGAATACTCGCTTCCCTTTGCCTTAGCTCTCTCTATAACCATGTCATACAGCGTGTAAATACCTGTTGTAAACTGGGTTTTGGTAGCTAAATTCATGTTTTTTAAAGTATCAATGAGGATTGTTCCGCCTCCAATATCAACTACTGTAATCTCTTCTTCGAGGTAGTGTTCTTTCTCTGGGTTAATTTCGCCTTGGTTGTTCAGCAATTCATTGTAAACAGTGCCAACACTTTGCGGGATTACCTGAACCTCTTTCACATCGATAGTATAGGAAATATCATCAATCGTAATAGTATGGCGTCCATCTAATACGTTGATCAGATCCTTAACAGAGCTTTCATTAAAATCATCTGACGGCACGCCCGTAACCACTTTAACAGTCAAGAAATTATTCTTAGCATCATAATCCTTTGCTAATTCGCCTAGAGCAAAGTTAGCCAATAGTTTGAATTCATGGGTTGAATATCTTTTCTCAAAACCAATGGTGTCTAAGAAATTTTCGTTGTTGTGAACCTTATGTAGATCAGGTCCCCAAGCGTACTCTTCTTCATCAAATTCAGTCTTATATTTGCTAATGTTTAATTTGTTCCCAAAAATTGCAGTGTCAGCATTCCCGAGATTGTCATAGTAGAGGAAATGGGAAGGCAAAACTTTCCCTTCAACTTTATTTTCTTCATTAGAGAGAGTCTTATTCGAAAAAAGTTTTGTTTGTTTGTTCCCTAAGTCTAAACCAAAAATAATCATTTTGAATCCTCCTAGCTCGTTATTACCGGTAAATAACCGGTTGTTACTCTTATAATACCGGTAAATAACCGGTTTGTCAATAGAGGAAAACAAAAAATACCGGTTTTATACCGGTGATAACAATGCTTAGATATAAAAAAATACCGGTATTAAACCGGTGTTTTTGTTGACATCCGTTTTATTTAACCGGTATAATACCGGTATAAAGATGATTTCGAATTAAGCTAGACAAATATTTTGATAGGGTTTATGATAGAAAACAAGAAGATTTGATTGAAAATTTTTAAAGATTTACATAAAAAAACAAAATTAAAGAGAGCATGCGCCAACATGCTCTCGGGTTCTCAAGCTCCAGACCGTCCAAAGCCATGAGCTTGAAAGTAGTTAATGTATACTGAATGTATACATATATATTAACAGCAGTTACCCTGAATTGCAACCAAATTAAACCCCTATATTTGCGCATTTTACGCGGGAATTTTAGGTAAAACGACAGTCATAGATACACATCGACAGACTCACAGTTTTTATCGGTTTAATTTGCTGCTTTTCCAACTTACTTTCAAGGAATAAAAGGCTGTTTTCAGGCGGTGAGCTTGAGAACAGCCTTTTTGTTTTATCCTTGAAAGGAGTTGAAAAGAAGTGAATGCAATCGCGCTTAAAAACCTCTATGGAGATCAGTTAACGGAAGCTCCAAAAGTCAAGAGAGAACGGAAAACATCTGGATATGCTAATCATTTGGGTTGGGTCTTTATGACAAACCATCTTCACCATAAACCCAAGGCGGCGCGGACATATAAAACTCTCTTTGCGATAGGGAACGACTATACATATTTCACTCCAAATACATTTTTTCAAAAACAATCACGCGAAGTGGCTTCTTTGCGCTGGATTAATGCATTTAGTGTTGATATTGATATAAAGCATACGTCAGGCACAACTCTCAATGTAGCTGAATTGCTGGATTCGATTGATTCAGTTGGTTTGCCAGAGCCGGCTTTGATTGTCAGAACTCCGTCAGGAGGGGTTCATGTCCATTGGTACTTAGATAAGCCAAAGCGCGCCTTTAAACGCGTTTGTGAGCATTATAAACGTATCACAGGACTTATCATTGAGGAATTATCTGAAATAGGCGCAGATGGCCAAGCGAATGGCCCTGAACGCTTTTTTCGTACACCTACAGAGGAAAATACAATCTATCAGTCTCAAAATCGTGTGTCTTTTGATGATTTGTGTGACTGGTTTTCAATTGAGCAAGAACGACGGAATGAAGAACGAAAAGAGCTCCGTGCGTCTTTGGTGAATCCTGGCCAAGCATTATTACATCATCCAGCTGTTAAGAAGCTACTTGCCGGCGTGTGTGAAGGCCAGAGAGACAACACATGTTACACACTTGCTTTGGCCTTCAAGGCTGCAGGATATGATGCTAAACAGACGGAAAAACGCTTACATGATTGGAATAAGAAGAATGATCCACCTCTTACGAAAATCGAAATTAAACGTAAAGTAAAAAGTGCTTTTAAACCGTCTGCGCCTGCCGGTCCGGCTGCCAAATATATATCTATGCTTTCAGGAATGAAGTTTTCTTATCAAGTTTGGGAAGAAGCAAAGCCTCGCCATGAAAGAAAATATAGCCACCTTGAAGAGTGGGCGGAGGATGTATTAGCTCACATTCGTTTTAGAGGCGGTAAAATTTCCGGATCACAACGCTCTTTAGCTGAAGAAATCACATCGTCGGCAGATCGCTCTAAAAAAATAGCGTATTCAACGTTTAAGAGAGTACTAAAGCATTTAATAGATACTCATAAAATCGCGGTAGAGACCACAGGAAAAGGCCGGGGGGGTGTTACGTACATTAGAGTCCTGGAGGATGTAAAACCGCTTAGAAAGAAATCTGGCGCTTCTCAGAAGCCTGAAAAAGCAGCTACTAATAGAAATGGGCTCAATTCAAATACAATTTTAGACCAGGCGGTTGGTGGGTCGGTTCTTCCGCTGACTCCAGGGTTGGATGTTGTTCCTGCAACCTCCTTTATCCCTGATTCTACTACTGCGATTTCTCCGGTCGGGCCTGCGCCTGTTCCAGGTAACGTCCCAGATCGTTTTGTCAGTGCGTTATTTAACCGTGGTTTTACTGACGGCCGTTTTATTTTTTCAGCATGGGGCCGTGTTCAGCTTGCTTTTAAAGCTTTTAATATACCGTTCTCGTTGATTTCCGCATCTCCGGACTTTTTAACTTTGGCGATTGAGGCGGTTTATTCCGTTGTGGGCGAAAAAGGGGCGCCGGTCTTAGGTTATTTCGCTGGTCAGGATGCGTTTATGAAATACCTATATGGCACTGTCAAGGGCATGCTTACGGATTATCGCGAGCAGCAGCTACAAGATTTCATTAGGTCCGTTGAAGAAATGCCGGATTTAAAGCTTTATTGTCTGCGACAAGTTTACTTTGATCGTCTTGAAGAAAACGACTGCGTAGATCATGAATTGGCCAAAGCATTTTTAGACGAAATCGAATCCGAAATATCTGCTCGTGAACGGAGAAAAGCACGAAAAAAATCGAGAGAAAAATTGTCCTGGGAAACAACAATTTCAGACCATCTTCTGGGTTATTTTAAGACAATTTTTTAGTCTTAATTGACAGTTTGGTTTGACTATGTATTTGCAATTTGGAAGGCCATAGAAAACACTTCTCTATGGCCCGATATGAACAATGCAGGAAATGCTTTTCCACCACGAAAAGCACCCCCTTGTCTATAATAAATAATATGGCAAATCTAATCCTAAATAAGTGGTCAAATAATATACAAATAATATGTAAAATAACTGAAAACAAACTGACATATTATTTTACATAAAATATGCCTTTTAAACATTGATTTAACAGTATGTGAAGAGTATAATAATACATGTAAACATTTTCTCGATTCTTCCCTCTGATTCATATTTCAAATATGAATACAGATGGGAAGCGAATGTTTCAACTACTACTACAGCGGCGGCGCGACCATCAATCTTTCGCGTTTCAACTTCCGAGCTTCGCGCTTCACGCCTTCGTAGTGCAGCTCTTTGACAACTCCATACTTTTTCACTATTTTCATCTATACAAAAACCACTATAAACCTACACCACGAATCCACAATACTGCCTAAATATAGGGGAGGAAGCTGCTTGCATCTGTACTTCTTTGCTCGTTGAATTATCTAAAATTTGAGGTGATTTAATGAGTGTCAACAGGAGTAAAGCAGATGAAAAACTTGAAGAAGCAATTGAAAGTTTTCTAACGAATTGGAGAGTTTCCCTTCCGGTTTTAGGAGCCGGTCTTGTTGCTTTGGCTTATTGGCAGCGTGATAAGCTCTTGTCCTATATCCCTGTTCAAAAAATAACAACCATAATGCAAATATGGATGCACAGATTATTGCTTTTCCTTTTGATCATCGCCGTTTTATTGATAGTGAGAGCTGTTTTTGTTCATTACTGGAACAAAAATCGCTTCGCATATTTGCAGGTTCTTCCGCATGCTGATGATGGGGTTAAACCTGACACTTTGGGAGAAATGATTCGGCGCTTGCACGGTACAAAGCGGAAACCTTTAGAACGACTTGTGTTCGGAAAGGAATGGTACACCTTCCTTGTTCACTACGAGAGACACGAATCAAAAGGACCGCGATATGTTTTTTATGTCGGTGCAGACAGAGATAAACTACGTTCTTTAAAACACCATATATCTTCCCTCTACTCACGAGCGGAATTTTTCGAGCCGGAAAGTATACGGTTCCCCTCGCCAAAAGGTGTAGGGGGGCGAATGAAAATAAGACGAAAAAAGCTAGAAGCAAATTTGTCTCTTGCGCGCTATCAATTTGATCAACTCCCAGGAATTTTAAATGTTATGGAGCCCGAAACTTGGATGCAGATTACTTTTTCTGCAAATGATGGTTGGAAGTTGCGCAAACAAATTGTTAAAGCGGAGCGGTCGATAAAGGGTGATAAATCCTATCGAGAGCGAACAGCATTTGATCAAGAGGAGATGAAGTCATATCATTCTCGATTCTCAGGAAATGAGGTTGCTTTTGATGTATTGGTCTCTTTCGCATCCGAATATGAACGCGGCGTTCCCGTAATTAAAGATGTGGGAAATGCTGTGGCATCTGTTATGGCAGATGTCAACGAATTACGTTATAAGCGATGGAGACACTCAATCTCGTTTTTTCCGCAAAGATACCCTTATCGGATGGTTTGGACAGGATCTGAATTGGCAAACTTGCTCCATTTACCACATTTTAACTCTAGTGGATTGATTGAAAAGCTAAGCGATAAGATTCCTCACGGATCCAGAAGCTCTCAATTGCTCCCAAGCAATGTATTATCAAATC
>NZ_JBALMR010000050.1:0-15690 GCF_036963165.1 Bacillus sp. JJ675
CTTTAGGGGAGCATATCATCTTGTATTCAGGGCTTTATTTTTTAAAAAGGAAATGGAGTTCTTTTCCGAGTGGGAGAGGGCTTCTATTATAAGACACGTCCTGAGCGATTTTAAATGACGCCAGTAAAAAAGAGGCCATTCTGAGGAATACTGAGAAACATCATTCATCCAAGAAGATATGCTTGTTTCCGTTGCCATGTATCAAAAAAGCTGATGAATAGTATCTATAAGGTCGTCATTATCAGCCTTGTATAATTGAATATAAGATTAAAATTTTAAGGAGGCCAGTATGATATATATCTGGTCTCCTTTATCAAGTTATTTTTATATAAGCCATAAGATAATTTCTGCAATAGATTCAGCGGCTTTTCCTGGTACCCCTGCTTTTTTAAGCGCTTTAACAAGAGCACCTTTCGACGCACTATTTAACTTTTCTGTAGCGTATGCTATTTTACGTGCATATTTGTCAATTAGTTTGGCTTTAGAAGGAGACAAAGGTTTAATAGCCCATTTTAGAGTTTTACCGCCGATTCTGCAGGCCCAACCGAAAGCTTTTATTGCTTTTAAGCTTCCGCCAATTAGTCCCATAGTCTGCATTTTTCCTGGTTTTGTTGTGTTATTATAAGCTTGAAATTCTTTTGTCTGAGAAGCAAATTTTATAAAAGCCCGTGTATCCTGTACACTTGTTGGTTGTTTGTGTGATTCTATGTAATTTAAAAGAGAAGTTGGGACTGATGTTTGTACTGTAGATACTGTTTGGGATGTTTTTTCGGCTGCTAGAGCTGATGAAACAGGACCAAACCCAGAAGTTAGCATAGTTAATGCAGTGAGTGTTACAATTCCTTTCGTTAGTTTTTTCTTTTTTGATTTCATTGAAAGACCTCCATTATTTTGTTATTTTTATGTTAATATGTAAATATTAACTAAGGGATATAATACCATAAAAAAGAGGTTTTGAGAAGATGAGTAAAAAAAGTAAAAGAGAATATTCTCTTTTCGACCATGTATTTGCAATTTCAACTGTGCTTTTGATGTGTATTTTTATTATTGTTGTACCGTTTTTACTATTTTATGGAGTTTTTAGATTGGCCTCATTAACACCTGATATAACAATAAATTCAAGTGGAACTTTTGATTCTATTGTTATTTTGCTTAAGTTTTTTACTTTAACTGTGGTTATCATAGGAATTGCAGACGTGATTTTTTCGCAGATTTTATTAAAAAAGCGAGGAATAATTAATTATATAGTAGAGTCTCTGTTTATGTTTTTATTGTTTTATCTGTATATACTAATATATTCTATCTTTTCTCATGATATAATCTTTAAAAATAATGGAGTAGCTCTTGCAGCATTATTTTTGTTTGTTTTGTATTTGTTGATAAGTGTTGTATACGCAGTTTCACAAAGAATATATAGATTTGTACTAAAAAAAATACAAGAGAAGCATAATTAGTTTTTCTGTGAAATTTCATGATACATTAAACAAGAATTTTACTTCAGACTGTTAAGAAACCCTTGACAGTCTTTTTCTTTTATATTAAGAACAATAGTCTCCTAGAAGGATAGCTTGAAAAAAGAAATTTACCGAAGTGAAAATCACCCGAAAATATTTTTATGTTTGACATGCCAAAACTTACCTATCGCCAAAGGGAGGTATAAAAAAGTTCAGAGACTACAGGTCTCTGAACTTTTTTGGAAAATCTTCATTCCCGCTTTGGTATCAGCTAAGAACATAGAACTCGCTTAAATACTCCTGATAATTCAGCTTGTGAACGGTACGCTCCCATGCTTGTAAAAGAGTAACCTATGATGTTTAAGTTAATTAAATGTTTAAAACATATTATCTTTTTTGTCTGCGTACTGCCATAAGAAGGCCTGTTCCTCCAAGCACGACGGCGAGAATTGACAAAATGAGAGTGGCGGTTTGAATATCTGAGCTGCCTTGTGCTTCAGCCGGGCTCTCTTTTGTTGTCGCGCCGTGCCCGTCAACCGTGGCTTTTCCGAGCTTGGAAGCATCGACGATGTTGGTAATCGCGTGCGGGGTATCGGCGTTTTCGTCACCGGTCCATTCGACGATGCTTCCGTCTTTATAATACTGGTAGGCGTTCCATGCCGCTTTCTGTTCTTTATCAGGGTTTTTGGCCGTGAAGGTAAACTGCTGGAATTGGCCCGGCTGAATGCCTCCGTCCTTGGCTTCCCATGTCACCCTGATGACCTTGCCGTCTTTTCCGGCTTTTGTGCTTGTTTTCCAGCCGGGAACCGGTTCGTACTGCTGGAATTCGACGCCGTCCGGCATGCTGAGCACGATTTTTGTCGTAGCGATATCTTTTTCAACCGGCACTTTCATTGTATAGGTTTCCCATGACCCTGCCGCTGATTCGTCAGGCTTTACCGACACGTGGGCGCTGACCGGTGCGGCGAAGAGCAGCATAGCTGCAAATACAGCGCTTAAAAACATGCTTCGTTTCAACATATTGATCAATACTCCTTTTTATTGATTTTTGCATTAAATACCGTTCTGATTTCGTCAAATGATGCCGTTAACCCGTGCACCCGGATTTTCCAGATGCCACCTTCGTTCAGATTTAAATTTTTCGACTGGAACACGCCTTTTTCTTTTTTGGTGAGGGTGAAGGTGCTTTCCTTGCTGTCGCTGAAAAGCCCGGTTTTGGAAACCGTTATGTCGATTTTTTGGATATCTTTGATCACGTCTCCGTTCCGGTCCCTGACAACGACTTCAAATGTATTGGAGCCGGGCATGTTCGGACTGATTCTCAATGACAGCGTTTCTCCGTCAGTCAGCTGTTTTGTTTCGTTAAACGGCTGCGGGAGAGGCGCCGGAGGACTCGGAATATTCGTGAAGACGGCGGTTGTCACGAGAATGAGCAGTCCGATCGCCCATTCGGCCTTGATCGATCTCCCGCGCGAGCGTTCCGGTTTTTTTCTGGAGCAGAAATAGTGGAACGCGCCAAATCCGGCCATCAGCAGGACGAGCGCCAATTTGACGAGAAGCGCTTTTCCGTAATTGGACTGAAACAGGTTATCCAGCGTGTGGACGATGAAAAAGCTGTTGAACATCCCGGAAAATACGAGCAGTCCGGCTGAACCGAAAGCCCAGGGGGAAAAGCGCTGTACCGTCTCCCAAATCTGCTCTTTATCGGGTTTGAACCAATCCTTCCCGAAAAACAGCGCAAGCGCAGCCAGCCCTCCCGTCCATACAGAAGCTGCTATTAAGTGGATGAAATCCATGGCGGCCGTCATATAGCTGTAATCCGTCGATGCGGCATGGCCTGAGAATGCTTTGGCAAGCAGAAGGCCAGTAAAGAAGACGAGTTTCAATACGACCCCGGATCTGCTTGAGAAAACGGCAAGCAATGCAACCAAGACGATGCTGACAATCCATAGCGTCCCGCCTGACGTCTGAAGAAGCGTTTCTTTTAAAAGGTGTGGCTGAAAAGCTTCAGTCCATGAAACACCTGCGTATGCTTTTGTCAGGAGCAAGGGCTGAATGATGACGGCCGCACCGATCAGGAGAAGAGCGATCTGCGCCATTCGCTGAACGCGGCGGCGCATCGCGGAAGACCATCCGTTTTTCGGCCGGTGCCAAACAAGCTGAAAAAGCAAAGATCCCATGAAAAGGGAAAAACCCGTATATAACAAGACGCGTTCGATCACAGTATCCGCATTCGGAAGGTTAGAAGAAGCGTTTTGTTGGTCCTTGGGCAATCCGCCTTGAATGTTTCCGACGCTGAAAGGGATCGTTCCTGAAACGGGATGCCCGTCTGCAGACACCACTCTCCATTCAGCCGAGTAAATATCATTCTTGACGTTTTTGTTCAGCTTTACCGTGAGGATTTTTCGATTTTGCGGATCAATCTTCGTCTGCCCCGAATCGACCCGCTCGCCTGAAGAGTTTCTTACCGTTATCGAGTGGAACCCTTCCTGAATCGGTTCGTTAAACTCAACTTTGATTTCAGGCGGCGCTTTTTTCAGCTCCTCGTTTTGAGAAGGGTTTGAATTGACGATATATGCGTGCGCAAAAGCGGCTTTCGGCAGCAGGATGAGACAAAGAACGGCCAGCGCCGCAAAGAGAGTTGCTCTTTTCATAAAATTCATCCAATCTTTCATCAATAATTTCATGTTTTCAGGCTGCAGCAGTTTTCTTTCATGGTCTTTTGAATTTCGCGCGCCGCCTCTTCAAAAGAAAGCAGCTTTCCGCCGAACCCGGTTTTAAATTTCCCGGCATCGGCCGCCGAAGCGAAAGGGATTGCCTGCGGCTGGCAGCAATTCAAATGAAGGTCAGCATCGAGCAGAAAGACGGCCATTTTTGCGCTGATCGTCGTGTCCACTAAAAAATCGCGGCAGATGATTTGTGATATATCCTCTTTGATTTTTTCGTAGCGGAGCATCGCACAGTGGGCGCAGCAAAATTGCTCAATCAGACCGTCGTTTTTCACGATTTGCACGGAAAGCCTCGGATTCAGCCCTCTTCCGCAGACTGAACACATTTGCCCAGGCTGCTGCTTCGGGCGGTTTAAGGCGATGCCGCCGGCCGTTTTGATGACCTGGCCGTTTTCGATGAGCGGTTTAATATCGCGGTATACCGTCATTTCCGAGACATCCAGCCTTTTTGAAATCTCTGAAATGCGCAGCGTTTCCTCTTCTTTGATCCATGAGAGAATCTGCTCTCTCCGTTTGATCGGTAACATTCTCCCCCTCCATTCGTTATTCCTCTATGAATAGCCTATTAGATTGAAAGAAAAGAAACAAGCATTAAAGTGATAAAAAATGTGAAAATGTGTTGAACTTTAACAACTTCATATTTTATAGGAAAACAGGACCATTTTTTGAAATCGTATGTCAGGAAATGTAACAGGTTTGAATGCTTTAGCGGAGCAATGTGAAATAATGATAGCGTAGCTGCTGCAAAGGGGAGGGGAGAATATGGGGAAACAAAAGCTGATTTTAATAGGAAACGGCATGGCTGGAGTCCGTACGATAGAAGAGATTGTAAAGCATGCGGGAGATGCGTTTCAAATCGCCGTCATCGGCAGCGAACCCCATCCGAATTACAATCGTATGTTGTTATCTTCCGTCCTGCAGGGTGACGCAAGTTTAAAAGATATTACGCTTAACAGCCGCACATGGTATGAAGAGCACGGGATCGCTCTTTATGCGGGGGAAACGGCTGTCAAGATCGATACGGATAGACGGACGGTGTCAACGGACAAAAAACGTGAAGTCGCTTATGACAAGCTGATTATCGCAACGGGGTCCTCGCCGTTTATCCTTCCGGTTCCAGGGGCGGACAAAGAAGGGGTATACGGTTTTCGTACGATAGAAGATTGCCGGGCGTTCATAGATGCTGCCGGGCGTTTTAGCAAAGCTGCGGTCATCGGCGGGGGAATCCTCGGTCTGGAGGCGGCAAAAGGCCTGGTGAATCTCGGAATGGAGGTTTCCGTGATCCATCATTCTTCCTATATTATGCAGAACCAGCTTGATCGGACGGCTTCCTCCATGCTGCAGCGCGACCTTGAACGGCAGGGCATTCACTTTTTTTTGGAAAAAGACACAGAAGCCGTTTTGGGGACATCACGGGCTACGGGGCTGCGATTCAAAGACGGGGAGGAGCTTGAGGCAGATCTGATTGTCATGGCCGCCGGCGTCAGGCCGAACATCGGGCTTGCAAAAGCGGGCGGGCTTGATGTGAACCGCGCGATCATTGTCAACGGCTATATGGAGACAAACGTCCCGGATGTGTATGCCGTCGGGGAATGCGCCGAACATAACGGAGTCGTGTACGGGCTGATCAAGCCGTTATATGAGCAGGGACAGGTGCTGGCCAGGCACATTTGCGGCCTGGAATGCGAACCGTACCGTGGATCGGTTCAGTCGGCAACGCTGAAAATAGCGGGAATCGATTTGTTTTCAGCGGGAAAAATCAAAGACGATGATACAACAACGACGATTCGGCTTGTTGACGAATCGGCGGGAATTTATAAAAAAGCGGTCTTTCAGGCTGATCAGATGGCCGGCGTGATTTTATACGGGGATACAAGAAACAAGCAGAAGCTTTTGGACAGCATCATCAAGCAAAGGGATATCACGGTTGTGAAAAAAAACTTCTTTCAATCGGGCGGAGAAAGCACCGTCAGTTCGATGCCGCTTGGCGAAACGGTCTGCCAGTGCCATGCGGTGTCAAAAGGGGCGATCATCGAAGCCGTCAAATCGAACGATTTAAAAACGGCTGACGATGTGAAACGCTGTACAAAAGCCTCCGACTCCTGCGGGGGATGCAGGCCGCTCATCGAAGAGCTGCTGATCCATGCCGCTGAACACGAATATGAAGAGCCCGCGGGCGCACAAGCGATGTGCTCATGCACTTCATTAACGGAAGACGAAGTCGTCGAACAAATCCAGATGAGACAGCTTTCTTCCGTTCAAGACGTCATGTCGCAATTGGGGTGGAAGACCGGAAGCGGGTGCTCCGTATGCATGCCGGCGATTCATTACTATTTACGGATGATCAGACCGGGTGTGACAGCGGATGAACCGTTGTTGCATGAAGACGGCGGTTGCACAATTGTTCCGCAAACGTACGGAGGGCTGATAAAAGCTGATGAGCTGAGGACAGTTGCCGATGCGATTGAAAAATACGGCATACCGCACGCCGTTTTGACGCATAGCCAGCGGTTGAAGATCCCGGGAATTGGGCAAAGCGTCAGCGAAGAGCTGCAAATGCCGATCTGCGCCGTTCACAAGCATACGGTCGGTCCGGTCAAAACGTGCGCGTGCACAAACCCTGATTACGTTCAGGCCATCGCAGTCGAGCTGGAGAAAGAAACGGAAGCCCTCACCATGCCGGCCAAGACCTCTATCGCTATTTCTGCCTGCACGGATGACTGCGTCTATTGTACTGTGCACGATATCGGAGTCTTAAAGGCGGGAAGGGGCTGGGAGCTTTACGCCGGCGGACGCGGCGGGCAAAACGCCCGGGCGGGAGAGCTGTTTTCCGTGGCTGAGACGCTTAAGGAAGCCGGAGAATATATCAAAGGCTTTCTTCAATACTACCGCGAGACAGCAAATTACCTTGAAAAGGTCGGGCAGTGGATCGAACGCGCCGGAATCATTCATATCAGGGAGGTTTTATTTGACAACGATCTCCGCGGGCAGCTGTTGGAACGGCTTGAAAAAGAGCGGAGGCTGCTTGTGCAAGAAACGATAAAAGGGCTGATGTAATGTGACAGAACTGCTGCTGAAATACTTTCGAACAAAGCAAAAAGAAGTACAATCCGAGAAAACGTATGACACGCAATGTCCATTTTGCAGCATGCAATGCAAAATGCAGCTGATCGAACAAACGATTGTCACGAGAAAGAAGTATACGGCTGTCGGAAAAGATAATCCGGCGACAAAAGGCCGCTTGTGCATGAAAGGGATGAATGCCCATCAGCATGCGCTTCATTCAGAGCGAATCACGCATCCGCTCTTGAAAAAAAACGGTCAATTTGTCCGCGTATCCTGGGATGAGGCGCTTCGGTTCATCAAAGAACGGGTGATGAGCATCCAGGGAGAAAACGGCCATGACGCAGTGGCGGTTTACGGGAGCGCGTCGATCACAAACGAGGAAGCCTATCTGCTCGGGAAATTCGCCCGCGTCGCTCTGAAAACGAAGCACATTGACTACAACGGACGGCTTTGCATGTCGGCTGCAGCCGCAGCGGCCAACCAAACCTTTGGGATGGACCGCGGGTTTACAAACTCGCTTACAGAGATTCCGTATACAAGGGTGATCATGCTTGCGGGAACAAACATCGCCGAATGCCAGCCGACGATGATGCCGTACTTTGAAAAGGCTAAGGAAAACGGCGCCTACATCATCGTGATTGACCCGCGTGAAACGGCGACGGCGAACATCGCCGATCTCCACTTGAAGCTAAAGCCCGGAACAGATGCCGCCCTTGCAAACGGCATGCTGAAAATCATCATCGAAGAGCGGCTGACAGATGAAGCTTTCATCAAACAGCGGGCTGAGGGCTTTGAAGACGTCAAGCGCCATGTCGCTTCACTTAGCCTTGAAGAAATTTCCGGGCAGACAGGCGTGCCGATTGAACAGATGCGAAAAGCCGCCGTCAAATTCGCCAAGGAAGAAACGGGGATGCTGTTTACTGCGAGAGGCGTCGAGCAGCAGACGGACGGGACAGCAGCTGTCAGAAATTTACTGAATATTCTAATATCGGTCGGAAAAATCGGAAAGTTCGCCTGCGGGTACGGGGCGATCACAGGCCAGGGAAACGGACAGGGAGCAAGAGAGCACGGCCAGAAAGCCGATCAGCTTCCGGGGTACCGGTCGATCGAAAACGAAAGGGACCGCGCCTATATCGCGGATGTCTGGGGAATTGCGGAAGAGGAGCTTCCGAAAAAAGGCGTTTCCGCCTATGAAATGATCAAGAAGGTTCATGAAGGGGAGATTGCCGGGATGTTTCTGATGTGCTCAAACCCTGCCGTTTCCAACCCGAACGCCGATTTTGTCAAAGCGGCTTTAAAAAAATTGAAATTTTTTGCAGTGATCGATTTGTTTATATCAGAAACGGCAAGGCATGCCGACGTCATTTTGCCGGCGTCATCGTACCTTGAAGATGAAGGTACGATGACGAACGTGGAAGGCAGGGTTACTCTAAGGGAAGCGTCAAGACCGTGCCCGGGTGAAGCGCGGCACGACTGGAAAATCATCTGCGATATTGCAGACGTGCTCGGCAAAGGCCGTTTTTTCCGATACGAATCTGCAGAGGAGATTTTTCAAGAGCTGAGGAAAGCAAGCCGCGGGGGAATCGCCGATTATTCCGGAATTACGTATGAGCGCCTCAGAAAGGAAGGCGGCATTTTGTGGCCGTGCCCCGAAACGGAGCATCCGGGAACAGAGCGTTTGTTTGAAACGGAATTCGCCCACCCGGATCAAAAAGCGAAAATGTGCGTCGTCCCCAATGAGCCGGCTGTCAAAAAAGACCGCCCGACAGAAGAATATCCGCTGTATTTAACGACGGGGAGAGTGATGCCGCACTATTTAACAGGCGTCCAGACAAGGAGGAGCGCTTCACTTGCGGCGCGTCATTTTGAATCATTTGTGGAAATCCATCCGAATACGGCTGCAAAGTATCAGATTGCAGACCGCGTCCTGGTCAAAATCGAATCGAAAAGGGGGAGCATCATCGTCAGAAGCAAATGGTCCGAGTCGATCAGGCCGGACACCGTTTTCGTTCCGATGCATTGGGCGGATTCGCAAAGTGTGAACAGCCTCATTGCCGAAGACTTGGATCCCTCCTGCAAAATGCCGGGTTTTAAGGTGTGTGCAGTCCGCATAAGCCCCTTTGATGACAAAATTGTGAATAAATTGTCATAAAGTGTCATAAAAAGTTTACAAAATTAAATATATTTTGTGATAACTTGAAACATGTAAAATAAATACATCTTTTGAGCGAGTTTGTAAATCTCTTTGAAAAGGGGAGGATCATAGTGGAAAAAAAGCAGCTAGTCCTTGTAGGGAACGGAATGGCCGGGGTAAGGGCCATTGAAGAAATACTTAAAGTGTCAGACGAACAGTTCCAGATCACGATTTTCGGAAAAGAACCGCATCCGAATTACAACCGGATTCTTCTTTCCAAAGTGCTGCAAGGTGATACGGACATTCAAGACATTACATTGAACGATTGGAACTGGTATGAAGAAAACGGCATTCAGCTTTATACGGGTGAAGAAGTCGTCAAAGTCGACCCGGAAAACAAAACGGTGACGACGGACTCAGGAAGGATTCATCCGTATGATGAGCTGATATTGGCGACAGGTTCTCTCCCTTTTATTCTGCCGCTGCCCGGCGCTGACAAAGAAGGCGTCACAGGTTTTCGCGACATCAAGGATACGGATGTGATGCTCGAAGCTTCCAAAACGTATAAAAAAGCGGCCGTCATCGGCGGCGGACTGCTCGGGCTGGAAGCCGCGCGCGGACTTCTCAACCTCGGGATGGACGTCAGCGTCATCCACCTTGCTCCGTACTTGATGGAGCGCCAGCTTGACGCGACGGCTGGCCGTCTTCTGCAAAAAGAGCTCGAAAAGCAGGGCATGAAATTCTTTCTTGAAAAGCAGACGGAAGAAATTTTCGGAAACGAACGTGTAGAAGGTTTAAAATTCAAAGACGGCACAACGCTGGACGCCGATCTGGTCGTCATGGCCGTCGGAATCAAGCCGAACGTTCAGCTTGGCAAAGACTGCGGCCTTCCGGTGAACAGGGGCATCATCGTTGATGATTACATGCAGACGGAAAATCCTCACATTTACGCTGTCGGCGAATGCGCCGAGCACAGGGGAATCGCATACGGGCTTGTCGCGCCTCTTTATGAACAGGCGAAGGTGCTTGCGAAGAAAATTTGCGGCATAGAGACGAAGCCGTATGAAGGCTCTGTTTTATCGACCCAATTAAAGGTTTCGGGCGTTGAGGTCTTTTCTGCAGGCGACTTTAACGAAGATGACGACGAAGGCAAAAAAGCGATCAAAGTGTTTGATGATCAGGACGGGATCTATAAAAAGGTCGTTCTTCGCGGCAACCAGGTGATCGGCGCCGTATTGTTCGGCGACAGCAGCGACGGCAACAGATTGTTCTCCATGATACAAAAAGGGGCGGACATCACGGAAACGTCGAAAGTGTCAATCCTGCAGCCTTTGAATCAGGAGGAAGGCATGAGCATTACGGCCGCGATGAGCGACGATGAGATCGTGTGCGGATGCAACGGCGTCTCAAAAGGCATGATCATTCAGGCGATCAAAGAGCAGGGCTGTACCTCAACCGATGAAATCAAGGCGTGTACGGGAGCTTCCCGTTCTTGCGGAGGCTGTAAACCGCTCGTTGCGGAAATCCTCCAGCATACGCTCGGATCCGAATTTGACGCATCAGCGCAAAAAGAAGCAATCTGCGGCTGCACCGACCTTTCAAGAGATGAAGTGGTCGCCGAAATCAGGGAAAAAGGCCTCACGCATACGAGAGAAGTCATGAATGTGCTCGGCTGGAAAACGGAGGAAGGCTGTTCAAAATGCCGTCCGGCTCTCAACTACTATCTCGGCATGATCAACCCGAAAGAATACCATGATGAAAGGGAATCGCGCTTTGTAAACGAACGGATGCATGCCAACATTCAAAAAGACGGCACATATTCCGTCGTACCGCGGATGTACGGAGGCGTCACCAATGCAAACGATCTGCGCCGCATTGCCGATGTCGTCGACAAATACGAGATTCCTCTTGTGAAAATGACGGGAGGTCAGCGGATCGACCTGATCGGCGTCAAAAAAGAAGACCTTCCGAAAGTTTGGGAAGACCTCGACATGCCGTCCGGCTTCGCTTACGGCAAAACGCTCAGAACGGTCAAAACGTGCGTTGGCGAACAATTCTGCCGCTTCGGTACACAGGATTCGATGGCTCTCGGAATCGAGCTTGAGAAAAAATTCGAAGGGCTTTACGCACCTCATAAAATCAAAATGGCAGTTTCTGCATGTCCGAGAAACTGCGCTGAATCAGGCATTAAAGACGTCGGCATCGTCGGCATTGACGGAGGCTGGGAAATCTATGTCGGCGGAAACGGCGGTACGCATCTGCGCGCCGGAGATCTTTTGATGAAAGTAAAAACGAAGGAAGAAGTTTTCGAAGTGACGGGAGCCTACCTTCAATATTACAGGGAAACGGCCAACTATTTAGAACGCACTTCCGCATGGCTTGAACGGGTCGGCTTGTCCCACGTCCAATCCGTATTGAACGATGAAACGAAGCGCAAAGAATTGAATGAACGCATGGATGAAGCGCTGTCTGTCCACAAAGATCCGTGGAGGAACTTTTTGGAAGACGAAAAGACAACAAAGCAATTGTTTGAAAGTGTTGTTACATCTTAAGGCAAGCGGAAACCATTTTGAGGAGGAATTCACATGGTGAACAAAGATTTGACAAAGGTCTTCGTCGCGAAAATCGGCGATCTGCCGGATCGGCTGGGAAAGACAGTGATGGTCGACGATAAGGAAATTGCGGTATTCAAGCTTTCGAACGGCGGGGTCCGCGCGGTTGAAAACCGCTGCCCCCACAAAGGGGGCGTGCTTGCCGAAGGAATGGTAAGCGGCGAATTCGTATTTTGCCCGATGCACGATTGGAAAATCAGCCTTGTAGACGGAAAAGTACAAGAGCCTGATACAGGCTGCATCAAAACCTATGAAACGGTGGTTGACGGGGAAGACCTGTTTATCGTTTATTGAGAGCTTCATGGGATCACTTTCGCGTGATCCTCTTCATTTTATAAACCGCTAAGGCATTCACAGAATCGGCAGATGGAAGGATGACAGTTGATGGGGAATGGAAAAGTATTTTTTGTAGGGGCCGGACCGGGAGACTCGGGACTCATTACGCTGAAAGGGAAAGCATTGATTGAGAAAGCGGATGTCATTTTGTATGACAGGCTGGTCAATGCCCGGCTGCTTGAACATGCGAAAGATTCGTGCGAATTCATCTATTGCGGGAAGCTGCCAAACCGGCATTACATGAAACAGGATGAAATCAATGCATTTCTGATCGAGAAAGGCTTAAAAGGCCTCACTGTCGTCCGGCTCAAAGGGGGAGATCCGAGCGTATTCGGCAGAGTCGGGGAAGAAGCCGCCGCCATCAGCGAATACGGCATCCCGTATGAAATGGTGCCCGGCATTACTTCCGGAATCGCGGCGCCCCTTTACGCCGGGCTGCCGGTGACCCACCGCGATTTTGCTTCATCTTTTGCCGTGATCACAGCCCACGATAAATCAGGCAAACCTGATATGGACTGGGAGGGGCTTGCCAGAAGCGTTCAAACCCTCGTATTTTATATGGGCATCAAAAATCTCGCCTATATATCAGAGCAGCTGATCAAACACGGCAAATCTCCCCTCGTCCCCGTTATGGTCATCCAATGGGGCACATGGGGCAGGCAGCGGAGCGTAAAAGGGACGCTTCAGGATATCCGGCAAAAAGTAGCGGAGCATCATATCAAAAATCCCGCGATCATCGTCATCGGGAATATCGTGTCTTTCCGGCGCCGCAGCTGGTTTGAGGATAAGCCGCTGATCGGGTGGAACATCCTTGCCGTTCAAAGCGGGGAAAAAAGCCTGCCGGCAGACGAGCTGAGGGAAAAAGGCGCTCAAGTCATTGAATGGCCAAAGTGGAAACCGCTAAAATCGATTCCGGATGATGCGCTGTTAAAGCGGATCGAAACCTTTGACAGCGTGCTGTTCACGTCGAGGAGATCGGCGGATGAGTTTTTCAGCCGTCTCGCATTCCTGAAGGTTGACATTAGAGATGTACGGGGCAGGCTCTATGCTTCCGATCCTTCTGTAAAAGAAGCGCTTGAGGAGCGGGGATTTGCGGCCTTTTTGCAGCAAGACGCGCCGCTTTCAGGTTCGTGCCTGATCGTCGGCTGCCGCCGGGCGGTACAAAACAAACCGCATCCGCAATGCGAGATATTTACGACGCACGACCAAACGATCGATACCCGTTTTACAGCGATCATAAAACGCGAAATCCAAGAGTTTCCCATCGATACGATCTTGTTTTCTGCGAGAGAGTGTGTCGAACTGTTTATGAAAGAGGCTGGAAGCATCGGCATGTCTCCCGAAGCGGCAGCACATCGCATTCGCGCCGTCTGCCTCAGCAAAGAGGCGGAAAAAGCGGCAAAAGACAGCGGATTCCGGCATGTTCATACTTCGGGAAAGAATATGCCGCTTGAAGCCTCTTTAAAAGAATTTGAATATGATGAAGTTTTACAGAGCCGATGAGCAGAAAAAGCAGGGGCATGCCCCCTGCTTTTTTCATCTGTTTGGATTTCCTGATCCTGAATCTGCTGCTTTCACAAGAGATTCGTAATAATCGATTTTGTCATCGATCTTTTCTAAATTGGCTTGCAGTTTGCCGATATCCTCCGCGATTTTACGGCGGTGGGTTTTCAGCATGTCCCTCCGTTTTTCGGCTGTTTCATTTCCTTGGCTGCGCAGGGATGAAAATGTCTTCATGTTTTCGATCGACATTCCCGTTTCCCGCAGGCGAAGCAAAAAATGAATCCAGGAAATATCGGACTCTGTATATTCGCGGTACCCGTTTTGGTCGCGCCGAATATCTGGAAGAAGGCCGATTTTTTCATAATATCGCAGCGTGTGGGCCGAAAGCTTTGTCAATTGTGCGGTCTGTTGAATAGTAAATGTGTTATCCATATTCCCTATTATACTAAAAAAAGCTTGCCTTAGAGCGCGCTCTAACGTGTAGGATTCATTTCAGGGAGGGATCAATATGGATCAAGAAAGATACACGCGCGGATTTGAAAATTTACGCGCCATTGATGGAGAAGGCGGAAGGAAGGTAATCGATTCGTTGAAGGACATAGCGCCTGATCTTGGACGATATATTGTCGAATTCGCATTCGGAGATATTTATTCGAGGGAGGGCTTGACTCTGAAAGAACGCGAGCTGATCACGATTTCTGCTTTGACCGCTCAAGGGGGCTGTGAAGCGCAGCTTCATGTCCATATCAATGCGGGGCTGAATGTCGGGCTGACGCCTCTGCAAATAACGGAGACGATGCTGCAGTGCGTTCCTTATACAGGATTTCCGCGTGTATTGAACGCGGTGAACGTTGCAAAACGGGTGTTTCAGGAGCAGCATTGACGGATAGAGAGCTGACGTTCTGTTTTTGAAAACAGAACGTCAGCTTTTCGGCATTTGGTAGTTCAGCAGCCATTTTACGCCATATTTGTCCGTTACATTGGCGTGAAGCGCGCCCCAAAACGTTTTTTGCAGTTCGAGGGATGCTTGTCCTCCGCTTTTCAGCGCTTCGTATGCCCGGCGGATTTCTTCCTCGCTTTCACACTCTAACGTGACACTGACATGGTCACCTTTTGTCACTTTTCCAAAAACGTCAGAAAAATGGATGACGCTGTCCCCGAGATGAAGTTCGGCGTGCAGATATTTTCCTTCGTGTCCTTTGAACGACTCGATTCCGTCGGCCAGCTGAACGTTTTGAACTTCTCCGCCGAGGGCGTCCTGATAAAATGCGATGGCTTCTTCACAGCCGTCTATAAAGAGATAGGGGTTTGCACTTTTCAATGTAGTCTCCTCCTTTTGACTTAGTATACCCGAAATCGTGGGAGAATGAGAGAATATACAGTATAATGAGATAAAAAGGATGATGACTGTGAATATGACTGCGCTTCCGCACCGGTACCCCTTTTTATTCGTAGACCGCATCGTTGAAAATCAGCCGGGGAAATCGGCGAAAGGATATAAACTAATATCGGAAAATGACTGGTACATCACGGAAACGCAAAAGGAGATGCCGTTTTCGATCGTCATTGAAGCACTGGCCCAGACCGCCGCTTTCACAGCCTTGACGGAAGGCGCGGAAATCGGCTTTCTTTCTTCTGTAAAAAAGGCGGAATGCTTCGGCCGGGCGGTTCCGGGCGACAAGCTTGACCTTGATTTTGAAGTGCTCCGCTATAAGCGCGGATTTTTATTCGGGAAAGGGCTGGCATCTGTGAACGGCCAAAAGGTTGCAGAAGCCGAGCTGGGGATTTATATGGAGAGCGGAAAATAACAAGGAAAGGCCGCCGGGTATTGCCGGCGGCTTCAGCTTGTCGACAAA
>NZ_JBALMR010000051.1:0-29068 GCF_036963165.1 Bacillus sp. JJ675
TTTGTCAACGGTCTGAGGCTGCCGACATTGTCGGCAGCCTCCGGTTTCTTTTACAAGGAAAGAAGTTTTTTCTCGCCGGCTCTTTCAGCCAAGATTTCAGGTGCGGATAAATATAAAAAGCCGTTTCCGATCAGCGCTTTTGAGTAATCGAGAGGAAGGGTCCTGCGGATTAATTGGGCGTATAGTTCAGGCTCCGTCAGCTCCCGCTTGAATGCGTCCTCTTCGAAGGATTTGATCAAGGCGAGCGCGCCGCTTACGTGCGGAGTAGCCATAGACGTTCCGGTCAGCTTGCCGTATTGCCCATCCGGCAATGTCGACAAAATTTCTTCGCCGGGCGCAACCAGATCAATCTCTTTGTTGGTGTTTGAAAATTCCGACGATTCCCTCGTCAAAGACACAGATCCGACAGCGATCACTTCGTTGTATGCAGCAGGGTATGAATATTCCTCTGTACGGTCGTCTCCGTCGCCCTCGTTTCCGGCGGCGCAGACGACAAGAACCCCGCTTTTGACAGCGTTTTGGATCGCTTCTTTTAATTCCGGTTCATCAGACGGACCGCCGAGCGACATTGAAATGATATCCGCTTTTTGCTCGACCGCGTAGTTGATCCCGTTGATGATCCATTCGTACTGGCCGCTTCCGTCTTCACCGCCGAGAACCTTGACGATTAAAAGGTTTGCCTCTGGCGCAACTCCGGAAATACCGCCGTTTTTATCATTGGCGGCGATCGTGCCCGCCACATGTGTGCCATGTCCATTATAATCGCTGATTTGATCTTCTTGTCCATCGTCATCGTCGGTGAAGTTTTTGCCTCCGATGATTCTGTCCGCTAAATCGGGGTGATTGACGTCACAGCCCGTATCAAGAACCGCGACGGTGACATCTTTTCCTTTAAAACCTTGTGACCACAGCTCCGGCGCCTTAATCGCATCGATTCCTTCCGGCAGTTCATTAACGTCCATAAACTTTTCGTCCGTCACATAAGGAATTAATCGCATTTGCATTTAAAAGCCCTCCCTGTTTTGTGCTGCTTAAGATGGGTTACAAGGTTGCATGATACTATTGTAAAACATTTATTTTGCTAAAAAAAGGTTCATTTGTATGAATTTTATGAAAAATCAAAAAATACGGATAATAGAGGAAAAAAGTCGAATAATCGGTGAACTTGCTGATTCGATGAGTGAAAAGACCTGTCTCGTCTCATATTACGGCGGGCAAAAGGACATCCTATAATGAAAAAAGGAGGCGTTTTATATATGAAGGAAAAAGAAGACCGCGAAAGGGATGTGCTGTCAATCAACGAAGCCGAATTTGTGCCGCATCCAAAGTTTGACGGGGAATATACACTTTTGCTGCATGAAAACTATCATTTTCTTTCGCGGGAAGATATTCCGGACGGCAGCGGAAAATAGCGGGCTTGCAGGGCACACCTAACGATATTTTTGGCGAAAAAGGGAACTAACGCATATAGATAAGAGATAAAGCCGTTTTAGTTATTGACAGGCACTCTTTTTTTCTGTAATCTCATTGTGTCCGGTAAATACAGCTCTTCGTTAGGTGAGGCTCCTGTATGGAGATACGCTGCTGCCCAAAAATGTCCAAAGACGCCAATGGGTCAACAAGAATCATCGACATAAGGTGATTTTTAATGCAGCTGGCATGTTTGCCTATGCCATACAGTGCTAAAGCTCTACGATTGAAGGCGTTAGGGTTTTATTATGTATGGCTTTTAACATCTTCATGCTCATGAAATAGGTGTTTTTTTATTTTTTGAGGAAAGTAAAGAGCGTATTTTCCAATTACGAAAACAATAGGAGGTGTGAGTATGGATTCTCCCCATTCGAGGCGGTCTAAACATACGAGAAACATCATCAATCACAAAACACTGATTCAATTTGAGGAGATCCTATTACCGCCGCACCTTCCGCTATGGCGATTACGGATCTCCTAAGAAGGAGGTACAGATTGCCATGGTACAGAACATGACATATGATGAACTGATTTTACGAATTATCATTTTGCTGAGAGACGGGAAACGCAAAGAGTTTCAAAACGTGTTAGAAGAACTCCAGCCTTACGATATGGCAATTTTATTTAAAGAAATGCCTGAAAAGCACCGCGGACGGTATCTGTCTTTTTTAACGGTTGAAGACATTACCGATCTGATGGGCGAGCTCGAAAAAGAAGAACAGCTCACAGTGTTGAACAAAGTCGGTAAAGAAAAAGCGGCCCATGTCATGAACAAAATGGACAATGACGACCTTGCCGCGCTCTTGGAGGAAATGGAGCCGAAGCTTAAAGAACAGCTTCTGTCAAGCATGGAAGAAGAGGAGTCTGAAGCGGTCAAGGTGCTGATGAACTATCCGCCTGAAACGGCGGGAAGAATCATGACGAACCGCTTTGTATGGATTCCGCAGCACTATACAGTGCAAGAAGCCGTCGTAAAGCTGAAAAGCTTTGCGGAGATCGCAGAATCGATCAACTATTTATACGTCATTAATGAAGCAAAGCAGCTCGTCGGCGTATTATCGTACCGCGACCTGATTTTGGCCGAACCGGGTGAAAAGGTTCAGGATTTGATGTTTACGAGGGTCATCTCTGCCGAAGCCCTTCAAGATCAGGAAGAGGTTGCAAGGCTGATCGAACGCTACGACTTCCTTGCGATACCGGTTGTTGAAAAGGATCAGAAGCTCGTCGGGATCGTGACGGTCGACGACATTATCGACATCGTCATCCAGGAGGCGAATGAAGACTACGAAAAATTCGCCGCTTCAGGTAAAGCGATCACGTTTGATACGAAATCGTACGTGGCGGCTTACCGCCGCCTGCCGTGGCTGATTCTGCTCTTGTTCATCGGATTGATCTCCGGAAGCATTATGAGCTATTTTGAAGATACGCTTCAACGGGTGGTCGCGTTGGCATTTTTCATGCCGATGATCGCCGGGATGACCGGAAATACGGGCACTCAGTCATTGGCTGTTGTCATCAGAGGCCTTTCTAAAGAAGAACTCAACAAGAAAACGATTTTCCGCTTAATTTTTCGCGAGCTTAGAACCGGCATTATCATCGGTTTGGTGTGCGCCGTTTTCATTACGGGAATCGCGATTGTCTGGCAAGGCAATTTGCTGCTCGGATTTGTCGTAGGAACATCGCTGTTTGCAACGCTTATCATCGGAACGATGGCGGGAACGATCGTGCCGATCATTCTGCACAAATGCAAAGTCGACCCTGCGATCGCATCGGGTCCGCTGATCACTACGCTGAATGACATTTTGTCACTTTTGATTTACTTTGGCATTGCAACTGCTTTTATTCATGCTTTATAACCCGTAAGCCCTCCTTTCAAGGAGGGTTTTTTACTTGCCAGGCTTTAAGAACATTTTATATATTTAGGCGAGGGAAGGGGGATTGGGGCATGCAAAAAATCGCTGCGGTTATGTTGTTCATGGCTTTTGCCATCATCGCCGGCTGCCAGGATCAGAATAAAGATGAGGGGAAAGACCGGCGGCTTGCCGCCGCTGAAGACATGCTTGAGGCCATCATGGAAGACGATCTGCCGAAAATGAAACAGCTTTATGTCGAAGGCGCGACTCCTTCGCCTGAAGAAGTTCTTAAAGCTAAAAGGAATTGGGGAATTTCCGGGCTTGATAAGAATGACTTTCAAATGTATGAAGCAAGCATCCACGTGTTTCACGCTTCTTACAAGGCGAAAAGCGGAGAGCCCGGAAAAATCGCGTTTCGCATCCGCAATGATCCAGACAAGGGTGTCATGATCGACTACATCGGGCATATAGCCGGCAAGCAGTGAGGACGAATCGTGTGACGAACGATTCGTTTTTTTAACGGTTTCTGTATTTAAAATGTGCGTTAAGCTGCCCCTCGAGCATTTTTTTTCTCAGCTGCTGGTCGTTTTTTAGGCTCTGCTCTTTTTTGCGCATATCCTTGAGGATCTCCGCCGTCTGGACGCCGTCCTCGCGTTTGTTCGCAATATCCATCAGCCGTTCCACATCTGTGAAAGAATATTTTCTCGTGCCCCTTGATGAGCGGTGCGGATAGATCAGTTTCCGTTCTTCGTAATAGCGGATCTGCCGCACAGATAAGCCCGTCAGCTCGCTGACGATGCCGATGGAAATCACTTTTTTATCCTTATAAGAAAGATCTTCGACTGTCATTTTCCCACCCCTAAGATGACTTTTTTTGTATTATATAAGAAAATGCGATAAAAAAACTGCCGTTTGTCATAAAATCTAACATAGATTAAGAAGTTTTTTAAAAACCACGGAAGAAAAGTTTACAGAAAGGATGCAGACCGAAGATTACTCCTATATGCTTTAGCTATAGTGCTGATTAGGAGGAATATTCATGAAAGAACACAAAGCCGTCTCACTCGCTAAAGAAATCGTCGCATTGGACATCAAAAGGGATGAGCTGCTGGAGACTTTGATGAAGCTTGCCGGAAACGATGCATTTCCGCTGCTCAGGGCGGTGCAGAACGGTCTTTATCGGAAATCCTCTTAAAGCCCTGAAGGGAGTGGGGCAATTTTAACACGGTCTTCATATTGCCTTAACAAACAATGGGTATTCTTGACTTAAAGGATACACCAAAATGAAAGGAGAAGTCATGAGTAAATTATTGAAACTTGCATTGGAAAAAGAACGGAACCACTATTCGGAAAAATTGATTTCGATTGGTGTATATAAGCGGGATCATGTGCAGAGAATGACGATTTCGGAGCTCCGAAACGAATATTTTTATTTTTTCCGCAAAAATAAAGCCCCCTTTTCAAAATAAGACGTTTTGAAAAATGCGGGCTTCTTTTTAATATGTTAAAAAAAATAAGAAGGAGTTTTCTTTCGTATAACGAAAATATAATACATATTGAATAGAGGAAAATAGCGCCCTTTTTTTGCTATGTATGTAAGGGTTTTCATTTTCCTGTATTCATTCAAGAAAATTGTATAAGAGGTAGATGATATGAGACTTTCGTTTAATGAGGAAGAAGTTCACCGCGCTATGTCATTGTACAAGGTTTTTGCCAGGGCTTTTAAAAGCATTTCGGAGCATAGTATACGGGACAGCAAAGAACATGGCTTTAACCCTACGGAATTTGCTGTACTGGAGCTTTTGTATACAAGGGGTGCCCAAAAGCTGCAGCAAATCGGTTCCAGGCTGCTCCTTGTAAGCGGGAACGTAACGTATGTGATCGACAAACTGGAAAAAAACGGTTTCATCAAACGAGAGCAGGATCCGAAGGATAAACGATCCGTTTACGCCAGCTTGACGGAAAAGGGCAAAACATATCTTGACGAGATTTATCCGATCCACTCCATGAGAATCGCCCGGGCGTTTTCGGGTCTGACAAAAGAAGAGCAGGAACAGCTGATGGCTTTGCTCAAAAAAGCCGGAATTCACAGCCAGCACCTTTTGTTTCGCTGATCTTCAGCTTTCCGCCCGCCCGGTTTCTTTCAAGTGATCGAGAATCGCTTTGATCTGTTTATCCTGGGGCTGTCTGAAAAAACTTTCGAAAGGGCAACCTATTTCTTTTGTCCGTTTTACGACAGCCTCCATTGTAAAATCGGCGGGAGACAGCTTTTCGCCGACTTCCTCCCAATAAAGCGGAGCTGCGACCGTGCCGAGCTCATTTCCCCTTGCGGAATACGGGCAGATGATCGTTTTGCCCGGCGCGTGCTGTACATAGTCGATATAAAGCTTTCCGCCCCTGTTTTTTATCAGCCGTTCTGTTGTAAACAGATCGGGAAAAAGCGATACGCAGTATGATGCGGCAAAGCTTGTGAATAGGCGGGTGTCTTCATACGTAAACGCGTTTTTTGAAATCGGTATATAAATTTGTATCCCTTTGTTGCCGGACAGCTTCGGAAAAGAAACGAGGCCGAGCTGATCAAATAAACGGCGAAGCTCTTCCGCGGCGCGGACAGCGAGCGGAAATTCCGATTTCGACGGCGGATCAAGGTCGAATACGATTTCGGTAGGATTTTCGGTATCGACCGTTTGAAAAGGGATGTGAAATTCGAGCGCAAGCTGATTTGCAAGCCAAAACAAAACGGAGTAATCACGGCATACGATGTGTTCGTGCTCATCATCTTTGACTGAAGTCACAAACTCCGGGGCGTAATCAGGCTTATTTTTTTGAAAAAAAGATTCTCTTCCCGCCCCGTGCGGATACCGGATCACGGTAAGCGCGCGGTTTTCCAAAAAAGGGAGCAAAACATCGCCGATTTCGGTTATATAGCCGACATAATCGGCTTTCGTTTTGTTGCTTTCAGGAAAAATCACCTTGTCAAGGCTTGTCAGCTGCAATGACGGGTGCACATTTTTTGAATGAAGCAGAAGCCGTGTATACGTACATTCCTCCCATGTCATATCAAATTCAAAAGAGACAAACGATACCTCGCGAAGCGCACCGAAATGAATCGTTAAATAATGCACAGTCAAACAAATGGAAGGATCGATGACGTATTCTCCCGGTTTGGTTTCGGTTCCGTGTTCGGTTATGATGGCGAGGATGGCATTCCTCTCCTGTTCTCCGAGCCCGTGGGATACAGAGCCCATTTCCCTGATGTGTCCGCGGTCGGAAACAGCGATCGACATATAGCCGTTTGCCTTGTTATACCCCGTCATAAAAACGGAGGCTCTCTTATAGTTTTTAAGTTTAAGCCACTCGGCCGTCTTTTTATTTTCGAGCCACCGGCTGTCTTTTTTCTTCGCAACAATTCCTTCACCGTCAAACCTTTTGATTGAGCTCCAAAGCGAATCAAAATCCCGCGTCTCGGGGATCAATTGAATCCGTTCATTTGAACGGGGATCGGGGGCCATCGGAAATCCAAGGCTCTTAAGCAGGCCGGATAACTCCTGCTTTCGCTCTGTATAGGGAGAGGATGTCATCGTTTTTCCTTTGTAAGTCAGCAGATCAAAGGCGAGAAAGTGGCACGGTTTTTTTTCGGCCGCTTTTTCGATCAGTTCCTGATTTTTCATCATGCCCCTTTTTTGCACGTACTCAAAGTTGGACCGAAAGGGGTTTGCCAAAGAGACGATTTCGCCGTCGAGCGTAAACGGAAGGTGGTCGTAAAAAGCGGTCAGCTTTCTTTTTGCAAATATCGCAATTTCCGGGAAGAGACCGTTCAGAGGCTGGCCGTTTCTGCTGATCAGGGAGACATCCGTTTTTGAAACCGTCAACAGCGCCCGGTAGCCGTCGTACTTTGTTTCAAACCGCCACATTTCGCCCGAAGGAGGCACGGACGTGAGGACGGGCTGCATCGTAATGGCCATCTGTTATTTTGCTTCGGAGGCTTTTTTGCGCGAGGTTTTTCGTTTTTTGTCCTCCGCTCCTTTCGTAATTGCAGCTTCTTGCTTTTTCGGAGTTTTCGTCCGTTCGATGCTTGCCTGAAGGGCGCTGACGAGATCGATGACATCCTCCCGCGGTGCAGCGGCAGCACCTGGCGTGACGCCTTCATTCTGATCGATTTTTTCTTTGATTTTGTCCATGACCGCAATTCTGTAAGTATCCTCGTATTGTTCAGGAGCAAATGAGGTCGTGAGCTCATCGATGAGTGAAATCGCCGTTTGCAGCTCTTTTTGATTGACATCCGTTTCTTCGGGAACGCCGGGAACGTGGGCAGAGTTCCTAACTTCATCAGGATAGTGGATCGATTCCATTAAAATGCAGTTTTCGTACACGCGTAGGATGGCCAGCTGTTTCTTTGAGCGGATGGTGATGTGGGCGATTCCGATTTTTTCCGTTTTTCTCAGCGCTTCCCGAAGCAGAGTATACGCTTTTGTACCGTTGTCTCCCGGTCCGACGAAATATGAACGGTTAAAGTAGATCGGATCGATCTCTTTTAATTGTACAAAGTCGACGATTTCCACCGATTTTTCTTCCTGTTCTTCTTTAAGCTGTTTCAGCTCTTCATCCGTTAATACGACATATTTGCCTTTTACATATTCGTATCCTTTGACGATATCCTCAGGGGCCACTTCCTCATGGCAGTTTGTGCATTTTTTTTCGTATTTGATCGGGGCTCGGCATTCTTTATGAAGCGAGCGCAATTTCACGTCTTTATCTTCCGTCGCTGCAAACAGCTTCACCGGGATGTTGACAAGACCAAAGCTGATCGAGCCTTTCCACATCGTATGCATCGGTCCAACTCCTTTTTTCCTTAGTGATTCCTCGGGGCAGATTGTTTCATGAATAGTAACTTATGGATTCAAAAAAAGCATTCAGGTTTAAACCCGAATGCTGCCATGTTCAGATAAGAGCTTTTCTATTTCTTCAGCGGAAAGGAGACAGCCGGGGTCCTGTTGGAAAACCCCGCAGCCCTTTGCCAATAACCATTCTTTCTGTTCCGCGGTTTTGGCTCCTTCGGCGGCGGTTTCCAGTGAAAGGTGGCGGGCGAATGAAATGATCGCTGCAGCCATCCGTTCTGATTTTGAATCTGATGGAATCCCTTTTATGAAGGATTTGTCGATTTTGATTTTGCTGACAGGCAGGTCTTGCAGGACGTTTAAGGAACTGCTGCCGGTTCCGAAATGATCGATCGTGATTCCGACTCCGAGCATTTTTAATGAAACGAGCTTTCTTTTTGAATACGGCAAATGATCCATAATCATGGCTTCGGTGACTTCCACTTCAATCAATCCGGGCGGGAGCCGGTGCGTCGCCAAGCTTTCTTCGAAGTCTTGTATGAACCTGTCGGATTGGAAGTGCCGTGGCGGCACGTTTACGGCTACGGTCAGCGGCGTTCCGCTGTCATGCCATTTTTTTGCCTGCCGGCAGGCTTCATCGATCATCCATTTCCCCAATTCAGCCGTCATGTCTTCAAGGAGTCGAATCGGCTCATCTGTTGCATTGAGGCATACCGCTTCTGCCCCTGCCGCTTTTTGTGTGGAAACGCTGAATTGCGGAACATACATGAGGATAAGCGATTCCTTCATGTCAGGCTTCTTTTTGGTCGATGGAGAGAAGTATTGGTATCTGCTTTTATTTTTTTCTTTTACGGAATACATGGCCATATCCGCTTTTTTCATCAGCTCCTCACCGTCCGTTCCGTCGAGCGGAGAGATTGCAATACCGATGCTGACGGACGTTTTCAGCCTGTGTTCTTTAATATGAAAAGCCGTTTCAAATTGCCGGATCAATTGTTGTGCCAGCCTGTCAATGTTTTCCCGCGGATCTGCAGGGATGATGATAATGAATTCATCTCCCCCCAATCGCGCAATAAACCCTTGTTCAGGCATACAGGCCGCCAAGCGCTTTGAAGCCTCTACCAAAAGCAGGTCTCCGATGTCGTGGCCAAGGGCGTCATTAAATTCCTTAAAACGGTTTAAGTCCAAAAACAAAACGGCTGTGCTTCCGCTATGTTGATGAAGGACATTTTCCAAATGGATACATGCGTATCTTCTGTTCGGCAAGTCCGTTAAAGCGTCATAATGGGCCATTCGGTGAATTTTTCGTTCGGCTTCGCGCTGCTTTGTCATATCTTTGCAGATGAGATATATGCTGTCAAGATTCTGTCTGACATAAACGGGAATCAGCGTCAGGTTTAAGTCGAACTGTTTGCCGTACAGCGTGATTTGCGTATCGCGGTTGAGCGCTTGCTTTTCACTTTTCACTTGATGAAACCAGCCGAGAAGCCTTTCTCGCTCTTCATGCGGAAAAACAGACGAGAGCATGGCAGGGGTTTCTATTCCCATCTTTTTCAGAAGCCTGCATCCGGACGAATTGGCGAAAAGCATGCGCCCTTCAAACGAAAAAACATAGATCGGATCAATATTATAGTTGATTAAAGATTGAAAACGCTCTTCGTTGTCCCGGATTTTTTCGGCTTGAATCAGCAGGCGCTTGTCGTGAAACGCGCCGAAAATCAAAAGAGCCTGAAGCAAAAGGGTGAAGATGACGATGGCAATCCCTAATTGGACCGTATCCATTTCCCCGTGTCCGTGGCTGATTCCTTGTTGCATGTAAAGCGTTGCCGCCGCCATACCGGTATAGTGCATGCCTGAAATCGCGCCGCCCATTAAAATCGCGCTTGCGATTTTAATAAACTGAGTCCGAAATGAACCTCTTCTTTTCGCGAAAACACGCGATAGCTTCAAGGCGGCGAAAGAGGCTGTAATGGCAATCGCAAAAGATGCCGTATAAAGAACGGGTTGATAGACGATCTTTATGTGTTCCATCGACTCCATCCCGATGAAGTGCATCGATGCAATGGCGACACCCATTGCAAAACTGGCGGCCCAAAGCCTTAAACCAGGCATGTCCTTTCCGTTTATCACGTAAAATGATACGAGGGAACCGCTGAAGGCGACAACAATCGACAGCATGACAAGCCAAAAATCGTACGTCATGGCAGCCCCGGTTTGAAACGAGATCATGCCGATAAAGTGCATGGACCAGATGCCAAGCCCCATCGTCAAGGAGCCGGCCAAAAGCCACCCTTTGCTTTTCCAGCCTTCCGTATGTACGACCCGTTCGGATAAATCAAGGGCCGTATAGGCTGCCAAAACCGCCGTAATGTATGATAAAACAATCAGCCATCCATTATAATCACCTGAAACTTGTGTCACTTTTTTCTCCGCCTTTTCTGAAGATGTAGAATAGAAGCCGAATGCTTGCCGTGGAAAGGCTGCCGGGTAAAGCGGCATTCGCTATAATTTGTGAATTATACTACATATGATGTTATTCGCCAATGGACGATCATATCCTTCCGGTCTCATAAAGCCATTTTCTCAATGAGGCTGAATGTGTTAAAATCATTTTGTGCGTTCTTTAGAACTTGAAATTATCAATCGTTTAAAGGTTGTGATCGATATCGAAGAATTGATTCTATCAATGGCAGAAGCATTTAAAAGTCTATCGTATTTCGGGATTTTTTTGGCGCTGTGCATCGAATTCGTGCCTGCAGAAATCGTCCTTCCGCTTGCCGGATATTGGGTCTATCAAGGAGACATGTCTATGTGGGGCATCGTTCTTGCGGGATCGCTCGGGGGTGTCGTCGGGCCGCTGACTCTTTACTGGCTCGGCAGATACGGGGGGCGTCCATTTTTAGAGCGATACGGCAAATACTTTTTCATCAAGCCTGAGGCGCTTGATAAGGCTGACCGCTTTTTTGAGAAGCATGGCGGGTTTGTCGCGTTCAGCGGCCGGTTTATTCCGGGTATCAGAACGCTAATTTCGATTCCGTGCGGACTTGCAAAAATGAATGTGTGGGCCTTTTGCATGTATACATTCTTCGCGATTACGCCGATTACGTTCGTATATGTTTATTTAGGCTTTTATCTCGGCGAAAACTGGAAAAATGTCGGCAGCCTCCTCGACGGGTACCTTCTCCCGATCGGTATCGCTATTGTCGTTCTGTTTATTTTGTATCTTTTTTGGAAAAACAGGAGAAACAAAATCAAAGCAGCTCAGCCTTTTCTAGATAAAAATAGGGATTGACAGCAGAACGTTCGGAGGTTACTATTATCTTATAATTCAATATTTTTTCTTTTTTTCCAAAGGGGAGTAGCGTCCGGATGTAACCCGGAAACAAAGTCGTCAGTTCATGGATGTTCATCCATCGGCTTTGTTGGCATGTTTTAATCAATGACCATGTCTAGCAAGACCTTTGCCTAATGTTGGCAGAGGTCTTTTTTGTTTGCCGAAAATACCCTGCCGCATTAGCGGGAATAAGAGAAAGAGACAATCACTTAGGAGGAGATATTAAATGGATGCAGCATTGCTACTGGAATACGGTTGGGTTCTTCTCATTTTAGTCGGGCTGGAAGGGATATTGGCGGCAGACAACGCACTCGTCATGGCGGTCATGGTTAAACACTTGCCGGAAAAAGAAAGAAAAAAAGCGCTCTTTTATGGGCTGGCCGGCGCGTTTGCGATGAGATTCGGCGCACTGTTCGCCATTTCTTTCCTTGTGAACGTATGGCAGGTTCAAGCGATCGGAGCGGTCTATCTCTTGTACATTTCGATCCATCATATCGTAAAAACCCATGTTCTGAAAAAAGAAGAAAAAGCGAAGGAAACGAAAAAAGGCGGTTTTTGGCCGACTGTGATAAAAGTCGAACTGGCAGATATCGCCTTTGCAGTAGACTCCATTTTAGCCGCGGTGGCGCTCGCTGTTACGCTGCCTGTGACTAACCTTCCGCAAATCGGCGGACTTGACGGCGGGCAATTTATCGTCATCTTGGCCGGAGGTATCATAGGACTTGTCATCATGCGTTTTGCTGCAAGCGCATTTGTCAATGTTTTAAAGAAACGTCCGAGCCTGGAAACGGCGGCTTTCCTGATTGTCGGCTGGGTCGGCGTCAAACTGGCGCTCTACACGCTTGCACATCCGCAAATCCATATCGTATCCGAGCATTTCATCCATTCAGGCACATGGAAACTCATTTTCTGGGCCGTGCTGATCGCCATCGCTCTTGGAGGATGGTTTATGACAAACCCGAAAAAACAAGAAAAACGGGCTGTTCAAGAATAACACAAAAGCCGCCGGCGTTATGCCGGCGGCTTTTTTATGACGAATATTGACGGGTTTCATCGAAATATCATTTCATTTTATTAACAGAGATGTTACAAAAACAAAAGAAAAACCCCCCTAATCCTCAAAGATATATCGAATTGATCTATAAGATCATGCAATCCGCTGTCACATTTGAAAAAATAGAAATGAATTCCACCTTTTCTCCTTTGCGATTCCCTATCAAATTAGCTATCATAAATGAGTAGTATAGGGAGGAACTGAGGTGAAACCAGTGCTTAGCCTTTTGTTTAAGACAGGGAAGAAGAAACCGACATTAGAAGAGTCTGTGATAAGCATACAAAAAGGAAATCAGCAGTTGCAAAACGAGCTTATCGAGCAATACAAGCCTTTTGTGGCTAAAACGGTTTCATCCGTGTGCAAACGATATATAGATGAAAAAGATGATGAATTCAGCATTGGCTTAATCGCTTTTAATGAAGCCATTGAAAAATATTCGTCTGAAAAGGGGAATTCCCTGCTTGCATTCGCCGAACTTATTATTAAGCGAAAAGTCATTGACTATATAAGAAAAGAAGCCAGAAACGCACAAAACATAAACATGGATTTACAAGAAGGAGAAGAGCAGGAATCGTCTCAAAGCGTGATTGAAGCCGAGCTTTCCATAAACGAATTCAACCGCCAGCTCGAACAGGAACAAAGGCGGGAGGAAATTCTGCATTTTAAAGGCAGGCTGAAAAGCTTCGGACTATCTTTTTCGGATTTGCTGGAGAATTCTCCGAAACATACGGATGCAAGGCAAAATGCCATCAAAGTGGCGCTGACGCTAGTCGAGCATGAAGACTTGCTGGACATTTTGTTTCAAAAAAAGCAGCTTCCCGTTAAACAGCTTGAAAAACTGGTGGCTGTAAGCAGAAAAACAGTTGAAAGAAACCGTAAGTATATCATCGCCATGGTCATCATTATAACCGGCGATTATATTTATCTTAAAGATTATCTAAAAGGGGTGCTCAACTCATGAGAAGAGGGATTATTGTAGAAAAAAATAAAAAATTCGTCACATTGCTAACCCCTGACGGACAATTTTTAAAAGCAAAAAAGATGGAGGAAGATTATGAAATCGGTCAGGAGATTACGTTTCCCGCGGAGACCAGAATGTCAAGGAGGCGCGCTGGTTTTTTTGACCTGCTTGCTCTTCGGCCGCTAAAAGCCGGCGTTTTCTCAATCGCGGCGATCATGCTGCTCGCTTTTATGATCATTCCCGATGCTTTGAACAACAAAGCGTACGCTTATATGACGATCGACATTAATCCCAGCTTTGAATTGACCCTTAATAAAAACTGCGAAGTCGTCGACTTGGTCCCGCTGAATCAGGATGGAAAGGATTTGCTGAACAGTATAGAAAATTGGAAGAATTCGGATTTCAAAGAGGTCGTCAGCGAAATCGTAGAGGATAGCGATAAACAAGGATATGTCAAAGAATCAAAGGAAGTGCTGATCACAACAGTTTATGAAAATAATGAAGATGATACATATAAAGCAACGGTTAAAAGCGAGATCGACGATGTCGCAAAAAAGTATGAGGAACAGAACTATAAAATGGAAGCCGTAGAATCTGATCTTGATACTCGCGCAAAAGCGCAAAAGGAAGGCGTTTCCACCGGACGCTACATCCGCACTCATGAAAAGGAATCACAAGATCCAAAACCGGAAGCCGAACAGGAAGAAGCTGAAAAGGACGGCCAAAATCAGGAAGATGCCGAAAAAACTGAAAAAGATAAAGCTGTAAAAGAAGAAGATCAAACAGAGCAAAATACGGATGATGAAGATTCCGATACGGAAGATCAGCCGAATCCAGATCAATCTTCAGGTCAGGATCAAAACGAATCTGATCACGATACAAAGAAAGAAGAGGAGACAAATACCCCAAAAAATCAAAACCCTCAAGAAAAATTCCATAATGACAAAAACGGTCAGCAGCCGGAAAAAGGAAATTCGAAAAATGGCTCCGGCAGAGAGAACCGACAAAACAAGCCTCCGATGCAAAAGGAGAAAAAGCCCTCTGATCAATGGAATCAAGAATATCCGCCGAGCAGTCCCGGCGAATAATTCAGGAGGTATTTATTTGTCGGTATTTCCGCTTAGCTGAGCTTGTGCCTGCCGTACAAGACGTTTTGTCATTTCCCCGCCTACAGATCCATTTGAGCGAGCGACTGAATCTGAACCGAGCTGCACGCCGAATTCTTGGGCAATTTCGTTTTTGAATTGGTCCAGTACTTGCTCTGCCCCAGGGACAATCAATTTATTTGTTCTTGCCATGCTTTCAACTCCTTTTTCTTAGTGTACTGCTTGTTTAGTTTGAAATGGACAGGGGCTTTTTATGCTGGCAATTGTTGAAGCCTGCACGAAAAACGCCGGCTTTCGGCAGCCGGGCGTAACGTAAAACATTATGTTGCGGAGTGTTTGGCAAATACGTCATCGATCACTGCCTGCGCCGTCGCCTGAATATGGGAAGCGATCACGGAAAGCACGGTAACCGCCGTGATGTCCCTCGTTTTCTTCCATTCAGGTTCTGCAAGCTCTTTGTAATAATCCCGCATGCGGTCAGTCTCCTGATAGACGATCGTTTCCATCGTCGCCTCTTTGCGCACAAAATCGTCTCTCTGATGCACAAGATCAAGAACGCGTGCATAGCCTTCATAAAAGCGCAGCGGACTGACGATATCGTCAGACCGGTCGGTAATCGTATTGAAAATCATTTTTAAAATGGGCCTGATCGTTTCAAAGTCATAAACCGATTTTAAATCCCGTACAATAAGAAGGATGACGGCTTGGTCGATGGAATACTTTTTGCCGAGTTCCGGATGGCCCATCAAATCTTTGATATCGCGCTTGATCCAGTTTTGAATCGCGGTTGATTTTAAAGATGTCAGTTCACACAAATTGCCGAGCTCGACAATTTCGTTTGTGGAAAGCCCGTGTTCGGTTTTTTGCTTTTTGCGTTCGTATCGGATGATGAATTCAGGGATTTTTATATGATGTTCCGCTTCATCGACCGTCATGTCGGCCGATTTCAGCACGATTGCGAGCGGGCTTATATCCAGCTGCCCTTTCAGCGAATACATCAGCTTGGCCATTTCCAGGCGAGTCAGTTTAAAAGGTTCCATGGATCCACCTCATTATGTCATAAAAAATAAAATAGCAAACATCACACATTATCTTACGTCTTATCGCTTGCATTTTCAAATCAATGCCTTATAATTTTATTATACGAGTTCATTTGATCTTATTATAACACGGAGGTAATTATGGGAAAAAGAATCCTTCTCTTTCTATTATCGAACATTTTGGTCATTACGACAATCGGTATCGTCTTGTCCATCATCGGTTCGCTGACAGGCGTCGGGACGTATTTTACATCAGGCGGAGGCATCGACATCGCCGCGCTTCTCGTCTTCAGCGCCGTCGTCGGTTTTGTCGGATCTTTCATGTCGCTCTTGATGTCGAGATGGATGGCAAAAATGGCAATGGGCGTTCAGGTGTTAAATCCGAAGAAAGATGCGCTCAGCTTTGAGGAACAGCAATTGGTTGACCGCGTTCACAAACTGGCGCGCGCTGCCGGGCTGACGAAAATGCCGGAAGTCGGGATTTACCATTCCCCTGAAGTAAACGCGTTTGCGACCGGACCGTCTAAAAACCGCTCGCTGGTCGCCGTGTCTACAGGACTTCTTCAGGAAATGGACGATGCGGCCGTCGAAGGCGTGCTCGCCCATGAAGTCGCACACATCGCCAACGGCGATATGGTGACGATGACCCTGCTTCAAGGTATCGTCAATACGTTCGTCGTCTTCTTCGCAAGGATTGCCGCATGGGCGGTATCACGGGTTGTCCGTGAAGAGCTTGCGCCGATCGTTCACTTTATCGCGGTCATTGTCTTCCAAATTGCCTTTTCCATCCTTGGAAGCCTTGTCGTCTTCGCGTATTCGCGGCACCGTGAATACCATGCGGACAGAGGCGGGGCAGACCTTGCCGGCAAGGACAAGATGATCCACGCGCTTCGTTCTCTTGAGCGTTATACGTCAAGAATCAAAGACGAACAGGCGTCTGTTGCAACATTGAAAATCAATGGGAAAAAGCATACATCGCTTTTCTCAACCCATCCTGATTTACATGACAGAATCCGCCGTCTTGAAGCAAAATAAAGCTTTTGGAAATCCCTCCTTGAAAAAGGGGGGATTTTTATATACAAAAATCCAAAAGCTTCTGTACACGACAGAATGTTTCATTTAAAATGGAACACGTTATACAGAAGATGATGAAACAACTAATAAAAAGAAGGAACGATTATGAAGGTTTTATTAAACAAGCTTTTGCGTGTTCTGTCGCCAGTACAGCTGATTGCGCTCTATTATTTTTTGGCGGTTTCGGTTTCCGTGATGCTATTAAGCCTCCCCATTGCGCATCAAGATGGCGTGGATTGGTCATTTATGGATGCGCTGTTTACCGCGGTAAGCGCCGTGAGCGTGACAGGCTTGACAGTAGTTGATACAGCCGATACATTCAGCACGGCGGGGATTTGGATATTGGCGTTTGTACTCCAATTCGGCGGGATCGGCATCATGACGCTCGGTACTTTTGTCTGGCTCATATTCGGAAAACGAATCGGCTTGAAAGAGCGCCGTCTCATCATGACAGACCAGAACCAGTCCAATTTATCAGGGGTTGTCAAGCTGATGAAGCATGTGCTGATTCTGATTGTTGCCATTGAGTTTTTCGGCGGGCTGATCCTCGGCACTTATTTTCTGAAATATTTTGATTCGCCAGGAGAAGCATTTATACACGGTTTTTTCACCAGCATCAGCGCGACGACGAACGCGGGATTTGACATTACAGGCGATTCGATGATTCCGTATCGCCACGATTATTTTGTCCAGTTCATCGTGATCCTGCTGCTCATTTTCGGAGCGATCGGATTTCCCGTTCTGACCGAAGTGAAGGATTTTCTGTTCAGCAGGGAACGAAAATTTACTTTCAGCTTATTTACAAAGCTGACGACAGTCACTTTTTTCCTCCTCGTCTTCGGGGGAGCAATCGGCATTTATGTCATGGAAGCCCGCTTTTCATTTTTAGGAAAATCGTGGCATGAAATATTGTTCTTCTCGCTCTTTCAATCCGCGGCGACGCGAAGCGGGGGACTCGCGACAATGGACATCAGCCACTTTACGGATACAACGGTATTGTTTATGTGCATCCTGATGTTTATCGGCGCCTCGCCGAGCTCTGTCGGCGGGGGGATCAGAACGACAACGTTCGCTTTAAACCTGCTGGCTTTATTCCATTTTGCCAGAGGAAACAAATCGGTAAAAATTTTCAAAAGGGAGCTTCACCAGTCCGATTTAATGAAATCGCTTGTCGTAACGATGGTTGCCGTGCTCTTGGTGCTATGTTCGACACTCATCCTGACGGCCACAGAACAACACACTTTATTGGAAATCCTGTTTGAAGTTTGTTCAGCTTTCGGTACGACCGGTTTATCACTGGGGATCACGGCCGATCTGAGCACTACGGGCAAAATCGTCATCATGATCCTGATGTTCATCGGCCGGATCGGAATTGTAACATTGCTTTATTTGATCGGAAGAAAAGAAAGCGAAGCGAATTATCATTATCCAAAAGAAAGAGTTATTATCGGTTAAAAAAGACGGCCCATGCGGCTGTCTTTTTTATCCACATAAAGTCACCCTTTATATGGTATAATGCTAAAATGGCGGACTTGAAAAAAAGGGGGAAACTTCATGAAAAAGAGAATCATCCATTTGTTTATGGCCGCCGGATTTCTGTTGCTCGCCGGAGCCTGCTCAAACAGCCCGACGGCAAAAGAAAGCATGGATCAATATGTAGACAAATGGAACAAGCAAAATTTTGCAGAAATGTATGACCAGCTGTCGGCTGAAGCGCAAAAATCGATCTCGAAAGACGACTTCATCAAACGAAATAAATCGATTTATGAAGATGTCGGAGTCACAGACTTAAAAGTGACGGCCGGTGATCAGGACGAAAAAGAAAAAGACAAAAAAGATTCGCAGATTGTACCGTACAAAGTCAGCATGAATACATTGGCGGGACCCGTTTCTTTTGAAGGAAAAGCGAAGCTTGTAAAAGAGAAGAAAGACGGCAAAACATCGTGGAACATCAATTGGAATCCGTCCTTTATGTTTTCACAGCTGAAAAAAGGGGAAACGGTCCGGATTACCGCGGAAGAGCCTGTCAGGGGCAACATATATGACCGGAACGGCAAGGCGCTCGCAACGAATGCGAAAGTGCCCGAAATCGGCGTCGTCCGCGGGGAACTCGGTGATCATAAAGATGCGGTCTTGAAAAAGCTGGCCGGCCTCCTGGATATGGAAAAGGGAGATATCGAAAAACAGCTGTCGGCTTCATGGGTGCAAAATGACTCCTTTGTCCCTCTTAAAAAAGTAAAGCCTGACGAGAAGGAGCTTATTAAAAAAGCGACCTCTTTACCTGGCGTGTTGAAACAGGACACGACATCGAGATATTATCCTTACGGTGAAGCAGCCGCTCATCTTACCGGATACATAAGACCGATTACAGATGAAGAGCTGAAACAGAACAAAGACAACTACAGCCAACATTCAATGCTCGGCATCGTCGGCCTTGAACATATTTACGAAAAGCAGCTCAGAGGCGAAATCGGCTGGTCGATTTCGATTCCGGAATCAGGTGCTACGATCGCATCAAAAGCAGCCACGGACGGAACCGACATCCACACGACGATCGACATTAAAAAGCAGCAGGAGATCTACAGCCAATTGAAAAACGATTCCGGCGCAGCAGTGGCCCTCCAGCCGCAAACAGGGGAAACATTGGCACTTGTCAGCGCACCATCCTACGACCCGAACGGATTTTTGTTCGGCTGGAAGAAAGGCGAATGGGAAAAGCTGAACAAAGACAGTGCAGCGCCATTTACTGCGAAATTCAACAAAACGTATGCGCCCGGTTCAACGATCAAACCGATCACGGCCGCGATCGGGCTGAACAACGGTGCGATCAAGGCGGATGAAAAGAAACATATCGTCGGCAAAGAATGGCAGAAAGATTCGTCATGGGGCGGATATAAGGTGGCAAGGGTTTCAGAACAGCTGAGCGATGTCGACTTGGAAAATGCGCTCATTACCTCTGACAACATTTATTTTGCCCAGACGGCTATTGATACGGGACGCGACAAATTTGTCGAAGGGCTAAAATCGTTCGGCTTTGAAGAAAAGCTCGGATACGAATTTCCGACGACGGCATCTTCGATCGCCAACGACGGGATCGACTCAGACATTCTGCTGGGCGATACTGCATATGGCCAAGGACAGATGCTGATGTCCCCGATTCATTTGGCAGCCGCTTATACGCCGTTTATCAATGACGGAAACCTGATCAAACCGCGCCTGATCAAAAAAGACGGCGATGAGAAGGAAATCTGGCACAAAAACCTCGTAACCGCAGACGAAGCAGCGGCCATTACAAAAGGGCTGAAAGGCGTTGTAGATGATCCGCGCGGCTCCGCTTATAAGCCGGTCGTCAAGGGTCTCTCGATCGCGGGCAAAACGGGAACCGCCGAACTGAAAAAGAAAAAAGGCGAAAAAGGCAAGGAAAACGGCTGGTTCACAGCCTATGACTACAAAAAGAAAGACCTGTTAGTCACGATGATGGTTGAGGATGTATCAAACCGCGGAGGCAGCTCATACGTCGTCAATAAAGTGAAACAATTGTTTAAATAAGCACCGTTTTTCGGTGCTTTTTTTCTTTCCGGAAAATGGATGTGTGGACGGCTCTTTTCAGGAAAAGATATGGATAAACAAAACGAAAGGAATGTCGTGTATGAAACGAAAAGTTGCCAGAAATGAAGCCGCTTTGAACAATAAAACGCCGGCTGAAAGCATGCATGATCACCAATATATCACACAGTTTGATGCGGAAAACGGAGACAGGGGTGCAAACCGCAATTCAAAACAAGGAAAACAGGGAGATTGACGGAACGGTGGAGAAAAATCAAAAAAGCAAGGATATGCAAAATCATAAAAAGCCGATGAACAAAAAAGTGCTTCAGGAGGAATTTTCGGGCGAACTCGGCGATGTCAACGCCTTTAAGTTTATCGATATCATCGAACAGAATAAGAAAAAGAAAAAAGATGAAAAGGATAAGCAGAAAGATTGAAAAAGGACCAAATCCGATTTGGTCCTTTTTTCTTATTTACACGTTATACCGTGCCTGCTTTTTCAGCCACCTCAGCAAATTCGTCATTTTCAGTTCGATAAACGGCTGAGCCACCGTTTTAACGAATCCGCTTGACAGGAAGAAGGTCAAGACGGCGGTTGCGATGATCAGCACGGTCAGGCTCTGATAGTCGGCGAGCCATTCTTCCGCACCGGTTTTTCTGAATGACTTAATAATAAAGCCGTGCAGCAAATACACATAAAATGTCCTTGTTCCCCAAAGGGTAAAGAAATACCGTCTTTCAGGCACAAGTGCCATAAACCCGAAGGTTGAGCCAAACGTCAGCACAAGGAGTGCGACGCGATTCAGGGCGCTTTTCATTCCGACGTCTCCAAATTCAGAATAAGGCTTTGAACCGAACAACCACGAATAATCGAAATCTACGAAGAAATAAAAAACGAACGTTGCCGCCAATACGGCTAGAGCCGCCTGTTTTCCTTTCCAGCCTTTCAGCTTTTTGAAGTGTTCTTTTTTTAGATAAAAGCCCGCCAAAAAGACCGGGAAGAAAACGAATGTCCTCGAAAGGCTGAGCGTATCGCTGACGGCGTCGATATACCCGACAAGAACGGCGATCGCAAGGCTTGCGGCAAACGACCATGCTGCAGGCAGTTTTGTAAATGGAAACAAAAAAAGGTTCCAAAAAAACAAGCTGAGCAGAAACCAAAGCGACCACTGCGGTTCAAACGGATTGAAGGCAGTCAGGCTTTGATCATCTATAAACGAATAAAACACCGTATATATCCCCTGGAAAATCAAGTAGGGAACGATCAGCTTCACAGCGATTTTTTTCACATATCCGGGACGGTTGAATCCTTTTGCAAAATAGCCTGATATGAGAATAAAAGCCGGCATATGAAACGTGTAGATGAATTTGTATATATGAAGCAGCACATCATTGTCATTGATATATGACCGGATGATGTGGCCGAACACGACAAGAAAAATTAACAGAAATTTGGCGTTGTCAAAATAGCTGTCACGTGAATTCGTCATAACATCACCCTTTTTTTATAAGTTTGCAGCAGTCAAGCGCTTGTTTCTGTTGAATGATGCTTCGTTTATCATTTTAAAATAAAAACCATGTCTTTTCCTATGAATGAAGGCCCATTGTTAGGGAGGTGTAACGGAATCGTAATGAACGATTATAGCGTCATTGTTCTGTAAAATGGGTGGAAATCTTGTAAAAGTTTGAAGCAAATGAAGGAAGATCAGACGGTTTGTAGAATTATTGGAGGATAGGTTTTGAAGAAGGAGTGTAACAAATGGCGGATACTCTTGATTTGAACGAATCTTTATATCTGCAAAACCAGCTGAAAAAACTGAAGCGGGAAAACGAAAAGCTAAAGGCGGATTTGTATCAGTATGAACTGCTGTTCAACGGAACGCTGGACGCTATTTTTATTTTGGATCAACGAATGAACATTGTTCAGGCGAATGATGCCGCCTGCAAAATCTTGCAAAGCCAGAAAAAGAACGTGCTGAACCGTTCGGCGCTCGATTTTTTGCACGCTGTTCCGCCTGAAGAATTAGAGCAAAACGTCGAGCGGTTTTTGAAGCGGGGATATACGAAAAAAGAAGCCGCGATCAGGTTGGATAACGGCTCAGTCAAATATATTGAGTTTACGGCGAACAAAGGAATAAGGGATGATTGCTTTTTTGTCGTAATGAGGGATATTTCATCAAAAAAAATATTGGAGCGCGAACGCACGATCAATGAAAAGCTGTTTAAGGATTTGTTTCACAGGGCTGTTGAAGGCATCGTGATCTTTGACAATCAGGGCCGTTTTATCGATGCCAACCAATCGTTTTGCCAAAGCTTCGAAATCGAAAAAGACGAGCTGTCCAAATTGAGACTTTCGCAGTTCGTTTCCGCAGAAAACGCCGGAAAGCTCGACAAAATTTTGAGCGCTTTGTTCAGGAAGGGAAAGGCTAAAGGCGAACTGCCCGTGCGGCTGAGGTCCGGGAAAGACAGGCTGTTTGAGCTGACGATTACATCGAATATTTTAAACGGTTTTTATATGTCGATCATGAGGGACATCACCGAAAAACGGTCGATGGAAAAACAGCTGTTTAAAAGCGAAGAGCGGTTTCGGGAAGTGTTCGAAAATGCGATGGATGCGATCATTATTTTGAACAATAACGGCCGGATCGTAAAGGCTAATCAGTCGGCCTGCAAAATTTTCGAACTGCCGATGGAAGAGCTTTTACATAAAAGGATCAAAGATTTTATCGATAAATCCGATGAGCGGTATCTTTTCATTCAAGAGCAATATGATGAAAAAGGGGAAATCAGGGCAGAGCTGCTGTTCCGCATGGCGAACGGGCAATATAAAGAACTTGAGTTCACGTCGAAGCGCATCATGTTCGGCAGCCAGGGCTTAATGATTTTGCGAAATGTGAGCGACCGGAAGCGGATGGAAAAAGAGCTGCGGGAAAGCGAGCTGAAATTCAGGAAAGTCTTCAACGGATCAATGGACGGGATCGTTCTTTTCGACAACCGATACGACATTATCGATGCGAATCCGCAAGCCGGAAACATTCTCAGCATCCCTCTTGAACGGCTAAAAACTGCAAATCTTCTTGACGCCATCTCCGGATATCAAATAGAAAATGCAGCCTCTCCGGCAAAAGCCATTTCTTTGGAGGAAATGGACAATGACATTCCATTTCTGTTAACCGACCAAAACCGGATCTTAGAATTTTCATTTAAGCGAAATATCATCCAAAATATGAATCTGGCGATGCTCAGGGATGTGACGGAACGAAAGGAGCTGGAAGAACGGCTCCGCAAATCTGACACGCTTCATGTCGTCGGGGAGCTTGCGGCGGGAATCGCCCATGAAATCCGCAACCCGATGACCGCTTTAAAAGGATTTATCCAGCTGTTAGAAGGAAGCATTCAAGAGGAACACTCCCTATACTTCAATGTGATCACATCTGAATTAAAACGGATTGAATCGATTATTACCGAGTTTCTGATTCTCGCAAAGCCGCAGGCGATCATGTACGAAAAAAAGGATATTGTGAAAATCATGCAGGACACGATGGATCTTCTGCATGCACAGGCAAACCTGGACAACGTTCAGATGCACCTTGACACTAATGGCCAAATCCCCCTCATCTATTGCGAGCCGAATCAGCTCAAGCAGGTATTCATCAACATTTTGAAAAATGCAATCGAAGTCATGCCTGACGGCGGCAATGTCTACGTGTCAATCAGGCCGAAAGACGGAGACCATATCGTCGTGTCGCTCACAGATGAAGGGATCGGGATGACGGAGGATAAATTGAAGCGGCTCGGGGAGCCTTTTTATACGACAAAAGAACGGGGGACTGGACTTGGGCTTATGGTCAGCTATAAAATAATCGAAGAACACAATGGAAAAATTGAGGTCGAGAGCGAAGAAGGGAAAGGTACGACATTTCACCTGACCCTCCCGATCCGGCAGCAGCATGAAGAGGAGGTTTTATAGCGTTATGGGCTTTTACAGCGAGGTCAGCTCGCCTTTTGGACAGGCATACATTGTCGAGCAAAACGAACATATTACACACTTGATTTTTGAAAAAGAAGAATTGGACAGCATGAAAGCGGAAGATCCTGATCTTGCACATCAGGAAACGGCGTTATTGCAGCTTGCAAAACGCCAGCTGACGGAATACTTCAGAGGAAAGCGGAAAGCGTTCACCCTTCCGATGCATCAAGAGGGGACGGTTTTCCAGAAAAAAGTGTGGGAAGCGCTGCTTTCCATTCCTTACGGGGAATCGCGGAGCTATTCCGACATTGCCGAGGCAATCGGCCATCCGAAAGCGGTCCGCGCAATCGGCCAGGCGAATAAAAAGAACGCGCTGCCGATTTTCATTCCCTGCCACCGCGTGATCGGAAAAGACAACACGCTGACCGGCTATGCCGGCAATGAAACAGACAAAAAAGCGATTTTGCTTGAGATCGAAAATATTCCGTATAAAGGAAAATAATCGGCGTATGCCGTTTCTTTTTTTCGCTTGCGACATATCATTTTATTAAGCTAAAAATGTTGGCCGCGGTGAAAAGGAGGACGAATAGATGAAACTCATCCGCCCGCAAAAAGTTGCAGGATACGCTGAATTGTTCGTCAAACTGCATGTCCTTACGAAAGAACAAAAAGACGATATTATTCAATCGATAAAAAACCGCTAAAGCAGCCTGATCAAAGGACTTTAGCGGTTTTAGCCGAAGAAAACAGCGCGTCGATTTCCTCTTCGAATCTGTCGGTGATGATCCCCTTTTCCGTGATGATCCCGGAAATAAGATGATGGGGCGTGACATCAAACGCCGGATTGAATACGGGCACCTCTTTCGGAGCGATTTGCGCACCGGCGATTTGTCTGACTTCATCGGGATCGCGTTCTTCAATCGGAATGTCGTCGCCGGTTGAAATCGATGGATCGAAGGTTAACAGAGGAGCGGCGACGAAAAAAGGAATTTGAAACGCTTTGGCTAAGATCGCCAAACCGTACGTCCCGATTTTGTTTGCCGTGTCTCCGTTTTTGGCGATCCTGTCGGCTCCGACGATGACCGCCGAAATGTTTTTTTCTTTCATCGTGTGGGCAGCCATGCTGTCGGTAATGAGCGTGACGTCTATTCCGCCCTGCATCAGCTCCCATGCCGTCAGGCGTGCACCCTGCAAAACGGGACGGGTTTCGCATGCGTAAATGTGGAGATCGAGATCTTTTGTTTTTGCCAGATAAAATGGGGAAAGCGCTGTTCCGTATCTGCTTGTCGCGATCGAACCCGCATTGCAGATCGTCATGATGTTATCGCCCGATTTAAACAGTTGAAGTGCATTTTGTCCGATTTGACGGCACGTTTCTTCATCTTCAATCTGGATCTGAATCGCCTCATGAACGAGGTCGGTTTTTGCTTCATTGACCGATTTCGCTCCTTCCGCGCTTTTTACAAGCCGCTTGAGCGCCCATGACAAATTGACGGCCGTCGGCCTTGCCTCGTTCAATTTGTCTCTTATGTTTTTGACTTCTCGAAGGAATTCGGATACATCCTCTGTTTCGATGCTTTGGGCAGAGAGAGCCAGACCGAAAGCCGCAGTGATTCCGATCGCAGGCGCGCCGCGGACTTTCAAGGTTTTGATCGCATCATAAATGTCTTCCTTTGTAGTTAAATGAAGATATTCCGTCTTTTCCGGCAGCTTTTGCTGATTTAAGATTTTGACTGATGTATCCTCCCACTCCACAGAGCGGGGCACAGCGAATTGCTCTGACATGTCATTCACTCCTAAAAGCTTGTTCTAAAAACGCATTGATCAAGTCCTTCGGCGTCCGGTATTCTTTGCGTTTTTTGATTAATGCTGAACCGATGTTCAAGGCGAGCCTTTTTTGGCTGATCCGTCTGCTGAATGGAACGATCGTTTCAAGATCAGCTACATGAGCCAGACCGATCGTCCGGCGGATCATTTCGCATCCGGCAAAGCCGGCTGCGTCTTCAAACGCTTTTTTCAGCGTGTCTTCAAGGTATTCCGGCGCATTCCGGTATGTGAAGAGGGCGTCTTTTTCCCACGCCTCGCTGAACGTTCTGCTGAACGTCTCCCATACGGTTTCCACATGGGCGAATAAAGGGCGGCGTTCCGCTTCTTCACGGGCGAGCGCATTTAGCAAGAGGTTGGCGATAAACTGTCCGATGTCAAATCCGATCGGCCCGAAACAGGCAAATTCGGGATCGATTACTTTTGTTTCCGCATCTCCGGCGAAGATGCTGCCCGTGTGCAAGTCACCGTGAATAAGCGTTTCATGAGAGGTGATGAAACGTTTTTTTAATGCCGCCGCTTCGAGCCTCAGCGCATCATCCGCCCATATCTTTTTCGCATCATCGCGAAGCTCCTGTTCAAAATCGTTTGTCTCATGATCCAAGAAAGGATCTGTGAACACGAGGCTTTCCGTGATATCGCATAAATCCGGATTTTCAAATTGCTTGGCAAGCCGTTTTTTGACTTCTGGATCGAGCGCATAATCGGAGGAATAAAACAAGGTTTTTCCGAGAAATTCTCCGATATCCCGCGACAGATTCGGGTAGTTTTTGCCTTCGATCAGACCTTTTCTTGCAATTTTCAGGCTTGAAAGGTCTTCAAGCACGGTTACGGCAAGCTCCGTGTCCGAATAATAAACCTGCGGCACAAGATGCGGGGCGTGTTCAGCCTGCCTGATCAGCGCGCTGCTTTCAATCCTTGCCCTGTCGAGCGACAGCGGCCAGCTTTCGCCGACGACCTTTGCATATGGCACGGCCTGTTTGATGATCAGCCCTTTGTTCTGCTCTTTATCGTACACATGGAATACAAGATTCAGGTTTCCGTCCCCGATTTCCCGGCACGTCAAGGTGCTTTTGCTTGAAAACAGTCCGAGGCGGACGGCAAGAGCAGCAGCGGAGCTTTCTGTCAATGTTTCGTATACAGCGGTTTTCGTTACGGTCATATTCGTTCCCTCCAAAAAATAAAAAGCCTCTTTCTCAGTGAGAGAAAGAGGCTTTATCGTCGTGTCTGCCTCTCTTATCTCTCAGAATGCAAATCTGATGGAATTAGCACCGTGCCCTAGCGGCGCAAAACTTGCGCCCCATTTCACAATGGTATTACGGTCGGTTGCTGTTGGGGTCATTAGGCCAGTCCTTCACCCAACTCTCGATAAGAGAAATCGATATAAAATTTTAAAATTTCAGTCGGTCAGTTGCTGAAAATGTTACCAGCATCGCGGTTTCTTTGTCAATACTTTTTAATATAAATCTTTGCGGATGTCTTCGAAAACCGGAATGTGCCCCCTCGTTTTTGCAATGTCATCAAGATCAATTTCCGCTCTGATCACCGTGTCTTCACGTCCGGCTTCTGAGAGTACGTGTCCGAGCGGGTCGATGATCATGCTGTGGCCCGCAAATTCGTTTGCCGGGTCTTTTCCGGAGCGATTGCAGGCTGCGACAAAGCACTGGTTTTCGATCGCTCTCGCCGTCAAAAGAGCACGCCAATGATCGAGGCGGGCCAGCGGCCATTCAGCTGAGACAAAGATGATGCCGGCTCCTTTTGAGGTGTGCTTCCTGATCCATTCCGGAAAGCGGATGTCATAGCAGATGAATCCCGCTGCTTTTACGCCTTCAAGCTCAAAACTGCCGTCAGCTGATCCGGAAGATAAATAAAGATGTTCATCCATGAGCTGAAAAAGGTGTGCTTTGCTGTATTCTTTGACGAGTTGTCCGTGTTTGTCCGCGATGTACATCGTATTGTACACGCCGCTTTTTTTCTTAACGGCGACAGAGCCGCACACGATGTGGACATCGTTCGCTTTTGCCGTTTGCTGAAGCCACTTTTTCGTCTGCACTCCCTCATCGTCTCCGATTTCGTCGAGACGTTTTAAATCATATCCCGTCGTCCAAAGCTCGGGAAGGATTACGATGTCCGAGCGCCGGCTTTCAGCTTCGATCAGCCGGCTCGCTTTTTTGAAATTTTCGGAAGGATTTCCGTACGATATATTGAATTGCAGGCAGGAGATCGTCCATTTCAATTTGAGCCACCTCATTTTTTACTTTACATTTTACTTTTAACAATATATGATGATGGACTATCATTTCAAGAATTTTTCAAAGCGGGTGAAAAAAATGAAATTTGAGTTTTCTGATGTATTGAAGCAGCTTCCGGAGCAGTTTTTTGCTTCTTTGGTTAAAAAGGTGAATGAAAAAATTGCGGCCGGGTGCGATGTAATCAATCTCGGCCAGGGAAATCCGGATCAGCCGACACCGGCTCACATTGTAGATGCCATGACGAAAGCGGTCCGAAATCCCGAAAATCACAAATATTCGTCGTTTCGTGGCAGCCGTTCACTAAAAGAGGCGGCAGCCGAATTTTACAAAAAGGAATACGGCGTTACCCTCGATCCTGAAAAAGAAATCGCTGTATTGTTCGGGGGAAAAGCCGGGCTTGTCGAGCTGCCGCAATGCCTGCTGAATCCGGGGGACACGGTGCTTGTTCCCGATCCGGGATATCCGGATTATTGGTCAGGCGTTGAGCTCGCGAAAGCGAAGATGGAAACGATGCCGCTTTTGGAAGAAAACCGTTTTTTGCCTGATTACGGCCGAATTCCGGCAATCGTGAAGGAAAAAGCGAAGCTGATGTATTTGAACTACCCGAACAATCCGACAGGAGCCCAGGCGACGCCGGCGTTTTTTGCAGAAACGGTCAAGCTCGCCAAAGCGCACGGAATTTGCGTTGTCCACGATTTCGCCTACGGGGCGATCGGCTATGACGGAAAAAGGCCGGTCAGCTT
>NZ_JBALMR010000051.1:29086-43993 GCF_036963165.1 Bacillus sp. JJ675
CAAACCGACGGGGCAAAAGACGCCGGGATCGAAATTTATACGCTTTCCAAAACGTACAATATGGCTGGATGGAGAGTCGGATTTGCCGCCGGGAACGCCTCTGTGATCGAAGCGCTGAACCTCTATCAGGATCACATGTACGTAAGCCTCTTTAAAGCGGTTCAGGATGCCGCGGCCACAGCGCTTCTTTCGGATCAGAGCTGTGTGAGGGAACTAAACGAACGATACGAAAAAAGGCGGAACGTCTGGATAGAAGCCGTTCGCGGCATCGGCTGGGAGGCGGTGGCGCCCGAAGGATCTTTTTTTGCATGGATGCCCGTTCCGAAAGGCTTTACGTCTGAGGAGTTTTCCGATTTGCTTCTTGAAAAAGCCAATGTTGTCACAGCGCCTGGCATCGGCTTCGGAACACATGGCGAAGGATATGTAAGAGTCGGCCTTCTGACAAGCGAAGAACGCCTGCGGGAAGCCGCACGCCGGATCGCGGAGCTGAATATTTTCAAAAAATCGGGAGTCTCTCATTGACAAGTGCAAGAAACGATGGGATAATTCAAAATAATTTATAAAAATCAATATTCTTATCAAGAGCAGGTGGAGGGACGAGCCCGATGAAGCCCGGCAACCGACTTTTTAAAAGCACGGTGCTAATTCTTGCAGCTGCCGCTGAGAGATAAGGATTCGAAACGCAGAAAACGAAACCTCTTTAAAGCGAAAAGCAGCCGCATTAAAGAGGTTTTTTATATGCACGAAAAGCAGGAAGGAGCTAAAGAATGAGCGAACTTTTGGCAACGTATGTCCTGACAGATCCCGGAAGCGATCCGGAAAAAAAAGCCGAACAAATCGCAATCGGCCTGACCGTGGGATCATGGACGGATTTGCCGCGATTAGAAAAAGAGCAATTACAAAGGCATAAAGGACGGGTCGTCGGGGTCGAGGAAGCGGAAGGAGAACAGGGAGAGCATCAGGCCAGGGTCACCATCGCCTATCCGGAAATCAATGTTACGCACGATATCCCGGCCGTCCTCACGACCGTTTTTGGGAAGCTGTCCCTTGACGGAAAAGTCAAATTGGCGGATCTCGAATTTTCGGAGAGTTTTAAACGAACGCTGCCGGGCCCGAAGTTCGGGGTCTACGGGATCCGCAAGAAGATCGGCGAATTTGAAAGGCCGCTTCTGATGAGTATTTTTAAGGGCGTGATCGGCCGCAGCATGGAAGACATAAAAGAGCAGCTGAGACAGCAGGCGCTCGGCGGAGTCGACATAATCAAGGATGATGAAATTTTCTTTGAAACCGGTAATGCACCCTTTGAAAAACGGATTGCAGAAGGAAAAAAAGTGCTTCAGGAAACCTATGAAGAAACAGGCCGTAAAACGCTCTATGCCGTCAATTTGACGGGGAGGACGATGGACCTGAAAGCAAAAGCGAGAAAAGCCGCCGAGCTTGGCGCTGATGTCTTGCTGTTTAACGTGTTTGCCTACGGGCTTGACGTGCTGCAAAGCCTCGCGGAGGATGATGACATTCCGCTGCCGATCATGGCTCATCCGGCGGTAAGCGGAGCGTTTACATCATCGCCGTATTACGGTTTTTCCCATTCGCTTCTGCTCGGCAAGCTGAACCGCTATGCGGGGGCGGATTTCAGCCTGTTTCCTTCACCGTACGGAAGCGTTGCGCTTCCAAAGCGCGAAGCCCTCGCTATTCATGAGGAGTGTACGAAAGAGGACGTCTTTAAGCCTTCCTTTGCCGTCCCGTCTGCCGGCATACACCCGGGGATGGTGCCGCTTTTGATGAAGGATTTCGGCATTGACCACATCATAAACGCGGGAGGCGGCATTCACGGCCACCCGAACGGAGCAAGCGGCGGGGGAAGGGCGTTTAGAGCGGCCGTTGAAGCCGTTCTTGAAGCCGAGCCTATCGAAGAAAAGGCAAAGCGTTCTCCGGATTTAAGGCTCGCCCTTGAAAAATGGGGGAAAGTCGAGGTAACTGCATGAGGCGGCCTCTGATCATTTGCGACTTTGACGGAACGATAACGAATAATGACAACATCATCAGCATTATGAAAAGGTTTGCTCCTGAAGAATGGCATGCCTTAAAAGACGGTGTTCTTTCAAAGGAGATGTCGATCAAAGACGGCGTCGGGAGCATGTTTCAGCTTTTGCCCAGCGCGCTGAAGGAAGAGATTGCGGCATATATCCTCGAGCAGGCGGAGATCCGCCCGGGCTTTGAAGAATTTGTATCATTTTTGGCCGAACACGACCTCCCTTTTTACGTTGTCAGCGGAGGCATGGATTTTTTCGTCTATCCGCTGCTTGAAGGCATCGTGGAAAAGGAGCGGATCTACTGCAATCAAGCTGATTTCGACGGCCGCTATATATCGGTGAAATGGCCGCATCCGTGTGACGCTGAATGCGATAACGAATGCGGCTGCTGCAAGCCTTCGATCATCCGCAGGCTTAAAGGAGAAGACGATTTTATCGTGATGATCGGGGATTCGGTTACAGATGTTGAAGCTGCAAAACGCTCAGATTTGTGCATCGCGAGGGATTATCTGCTCAAGGAATGCGGAGAGCTGCAATTGAATCATGCCGCATTTACAGATTTCTTTGATGTGAAGCAAGCGCTTCTTGGCGCAGGGGAGGTGGAGGAATGGATCAAGTGCAAAAACGCTGGCAGGAGCTTGCCGAAGTAAAACGGGAGCTTGCCGCAAGAGACTGGTTCCCGGCAACGAGCGGCAACCTTTCCATCAAGGTGTCGGACGAACCGCTCCGCTTTCTGATTACCGCGAGCGGAAAGGATAAACGAAAGGAAACCGATGAGGATTTTCTGCTGGCGAACGAAGTAGGAAAGCCGGCAGAAAGCGGCCATGCGCTTAAACCGTCGGCAGAAGCGCTCCTGCATGTGCACGTCTACAACAAAACGAATGCAGGCTGCTGTCTTCACGTCCATACGATCGACAACAACGTGATTTCGGAGCTTTATCGTGAACAAAAAGAGGTACGCTTTAAAGGGCAGGAAATCATTAAAGCTCTCGGATACTGGGAGGAAAACGCGGAGGTCACCGTCCCGATTATCGAAAACACCGCCCATATCCCTGATCTGGCGGCTGACTTTGCCGCGCATCTTTCAAAAGACGCGGGCGCCGTCCTGATCCGCAGCCACGGCATTACCGTCTGGGGAAAAACGGCGTTTGAAGCAAAACGAATGCTTGAAGCGTATGAATTTTTATTCAGCTGGCACTTAAAATTAAAAACATTTCAGGCGCAATATGCATAGTGCGCCAAAGGGGGAGGAAAAGCATGGCAACGATCCGTATCCACGATGAACAAAACACAACAATCGAAAATCAAAAAGAAGTAGAACAATTTCTGCAGCAGCAGGAAGTTATTTACGAACAATGGGATATCACAAAGCTTCCTGTAGGTTTAAGAGAAAAATACGATTTGAGCGATGAAGAAAAGCAGCAGATTTTAGACGCGTTCGCAGCCGAGATTTCAGATATATCAGAGCGCCGCGGCTACAAAGCCCGGGATGTCATCTCGCTCTCCGATCAAAATCCGAAGCTTGATGAGCTGCTCAAAAACTTTAAGCAGGAGCATCACCATACAGATGATGAGGTGAGATTCATCGTCAGCGGCCATGGAATCTTTGCGATCGAAGGCAAGGACGGCACGTTTTTCGACGTTCTGTTAAATCCGGGCGATTTGATTTCCGTACCGGAAAATACGCGCCACTATTTTACGCTTCAAGAAGACAGGAAAGTCGTCGCCGTCAGAATTTTCGTCACCACTGAAGGATGGGTGCCGATCTATGAAAAAGAGCGGCTGAAGCAGTCATAAAACAAGCGTCCCGGCAAACCGGGGCGCTTGTTTACTTGTTTTTTTCGTACACTTTCTGAATGTTGGCTTCGTGAAAGGAAAGGTGAGGCTTTTCTTTTTGATAGTATGCAAGCCTGTCGAGCACGGTTCCGGTGTGGAGCTCGAATTTATGGCCGTCAGGGTCGGAAAAATAAATCGAATCTTTATCGCCTTCATGGCGTTTCCTTCCTTTTAACACATTGACGCCCAAGTCATTCAATTTCTTTTCCCAATGGGATAAATCCTCCTGTTTGACCGAAAAGGCGATATGCGTGTACGAATCGTGTATCTCCGTCCGCTTAATATCCTTTTCCTCGTTCAGCGCGAGCCAGATGCCGTTTACATCAAAATAAGCGGTTTTCTCCGCTTTTACAAGCCATTTGGCATCAAACACCTTCTCGTAAAAGCTGATGGAAGCCGAAAGGTCAGAAACGGAAAACAGCAGGTGGTTAAGGCCCAGAATCGTTTTACCTTCCATTTGCGCCCACCCCCGCTTCAAAATCTTCCAGCTCTTTTGCAATGAGTCTGAATAAAAAGGCGAGAACAGCCGCATCATCAATCCATCCCGCACCCGCGAGAACATCCGGAATCAGGTCAACGGGAGACAGCACATAAACGAGGGCGATTGCGGCAAGCCAAATCGTTTTTTTCGGGAAAAGGGGATAATCGCCTTTTCTCCAAGCCCTGAATGCCCTGAAAAACAACGGAATGCCTGATAAAGCTTCCCTAGCGGCAAACAGCGCCTTTAGCTTTCTAAACAGCATAAAAAAGACCTCCTGTATATGAATAAAATCCTTTTCGGCGTTTATCTATTTTCACTATTGGGTATAACATCCTTAATCCAACAAATCTATTATACTCGATTTCGAAACTTTTTTAAAAAAATAGGTTTACAAAATAAGTATAATCTGTAATAATGCTCAAGTACGCAAATTTGAAAGATTTTCGAAACTTTAAGGCGGTAAGGGGTGAAGCGTATGCAAAGCTATTCACAGAAAGAGGAACTGCTTGATTCCATCAATGAAAAGCGGCAGATGATGGTGGAAGCTGCCGAAATCTATGGATATACAGGGGATGAAACGATTAAGCGCAGCCAGGAGCTGGATCAGTTAATCTATCAATATCAAAAGATGACAATGAATGAAACTCATACATCAGACAAGCCATTGCCCGTTTTTTTAGATACGCTCGTTCTGGAAAAGTATACGGCTTGACGGCCAGAAATGAAAAAAGAGCTGCCGCGGGAAGAAAAGGACAGCTCTTCTAAAGAGGGACGGGAAAAGCCTGAACGTTTCAGCCGTTCTGCTCGTTTGAAATCGGCAGCGTGATGGTTACGGTTGTTCCTTTATGCCGTTCGCTGTCAATATGAATGGCGCCCCCGTACATGGAGATGATTCGTTTGCACACGACCAGGCCGAGACCGGTTCCTTTTTCTTTTGAAGTGACAAAAGGCTGAAAGATCTTTTCCATCATTTCTTTTGGAATTCCTTCCCCGTTATCCTTCACGATAATTTCCGCTGTTTGTTCATCATGTTCAATTTTAATCAGCAATTTTCCGCCGTTTTTCATCGATTCCAGCGAGTTTTTTGCGACGTTTAACACGACCTGTTTAATGTGGTCCTTTTTGCAATACACGTATGCCGGATTTTCCGCAGGATCATGGAATGAGACTTCGACATTGTATAAATTCGCTTCCGAATGAATAATCGGCATAATTTCATCGATCATTTCGTTCATTGAGTTCAGCTTCCATTGTTCAGCCGTCGGTTTTCCAAGCACGAGGAACTCGCTGACAATCTGGTTGATCCGCTTGATTTCCTGCTCGATGACAGAAAAATACATTTGGTCTTCTTCAGATTTGTACTTTTTTTGAAGAAGCTGGATAAATCCGCTGATTCCGGTCAGCGGGTTTCTGATTTCATGAGCCGTGCTTGCCGCGAGGGTGCCGATCAGCTCAAGTTTTTGCGCTTCATTTTGGGCGCGCTCCTGCTTGGTCCTCCTCTTCAACAGCATATACTGAATCAAAAGGAACAATATGTTAAGCAGAATAAAGATGCTTAAGAAGGAAAGCAGAAGGCTGCGGGTCAGTTCGTCAAGCTGAACCGGCTCCGGATATACTTCAAGCTTCCAGTCGATCTGATCCAAAAAGGCATCGACGGTCTGACCGGTTTCATTCTCAGGCGGCGCATGTCCGGCCGTAAGGACAATCTGGTCCTTCTGATTGAGAATTTTGATGTAAAGCTCAGGGCTCAGCACGTTCATGATATTTTTTAAATAATCGATGCGGATCGACGCCAGCAAAAAGTTTGTCACATGGCCTTCGGGATCAAAGACGGGGGTGAAAATGCTCAGCTCGCGGTTATGCGACGTGCTGCCGACGTCATCTGTGATGACCGATTTTTTTGAGCTTTCCGCTTTTCGCAGAATGCTTTTGTAGGGGAGATGCTTTTTTTCTTTGACAGGCAGCGTGCTGACCATGACATCGCCGTCTTTACTGAGCAGATACAAAGCCGAAAAGCGCGGCTCTTTTTTGTACGTGTCCGTCAAAATCCGCTTCATTTGTTTCTGATCGATAGGGTGGTTAAGGGCCGTTGCCATGGAGCTCATCCTGGCCTCTGTTTCGCCGATCAGATAATTGATCTGGTTGCGGTGGATATTCAGCATGAGAGTCGCCGTCTGCCGGTGCTTCTCGGTAATATTTTCGCGTTCTTGTTCGTATACAAAAAAGCTTATAATGAAAGCCGGGATCATCACCAGGATCAAATAAAGCCTCATGTTCTTCCATATATTTTTCAAATTGCTCATTTTTTCACTCTCTCCCAATCAATACAGGAATAGAGGTATTATATCACTAGTAGGAGCCGATTTATAGAAAAGATAACCAATACCTTGAAAATAGGACACAATACCGGGGAATTCCAGTAAATAAGGAAATGGTTCTTATGGCCTATTATCTTTTGAAGGGGTGAATGTTAACAGTTGACATTTTCCTCATAGTTTATTAATGTTTTCCTGTAGTTGTTTCTTTGGAGATGAGAGATATGAATAACCGAGAACAGGAACAGTCATTAAAATTATTTATCGTACTATCACGAGCGTACAGATCAATCAACGATCACATGAATAAACATATTCATAAACATGGTCTGAACCCGACCGAATTTGCCGTTTTGGAGCTTCTCTATCACAAAGGGGACCAGCCCCTTCAGCAAATAGGAGACAAGATTCTTCTGGCGAGCGGAAGCATTACATATGTCGTTGATAAGCTGGAACAGAAAGAGCTGATCATGAGAAGGGCCTGTACAACCGATCGCCGGGTGACCTATGCTCAAATTACGGACAAGGGAGTCAGGCTCCTGGAGCAGATTTTCCCGGGTCACGCGCAGGAGATTCATGAAATGATCAGCGTGCTGAGCAGCGAGGAGAAAGAGGCCTGCATCGAGATGCTGAAAAGGGTAGGCTTGAATGCGAAACATTTTAATAATGAAAAAGAAAAAGGAAGCCGCTAAATGCAGCTTCCTATTCTTTTTCATTCAGATTTTCTTTGCCCATCGGCAGGATGAGGATTTCAACCCGCCTGTTTTTTCTTCTTCCTTCCTCCGTACGGTTGGAAGCGATCGGCTTATATTCACCGTAGCCTTTCGCGCTGAATGTTTTGGCGTCAAGCTTTGGATTTTCGATCAAGAGGCTCATGAAATTAACGGCCCTCATGACGCTTAAATGCCAGTTTGATTTAAATTGCGAGTTTTTGATCGGCACATTATCGGTATGTCCGCTGATCACGATATTCCGCGGCGGATTTAAAACGAGCAGATCAGAAATTTCCTTTGCGAGCGGGACGTCTTGCTGGCGAACCTCCGCTTTTCCCGAATCGAAAAAGATATTGTCTTCAATCGAAAGAAGCAGTCCTTCGTCTGTGAGCTTCGTATTGACCTGCTTTTCAAGCTTCTTATCCTTAATGAACTGGTTGACCTGCTCCTGAATTTTCTTCAGCGCTTCCTGGTCTTTTTGCTTTGAATCAGATTGTTTAGCGACTTTTTGTTCATCTGGCTTTTTTCCGTCCTCTTGCGTAGGCGATTTCGGCTCGACGAAGCTGGAATAATCCATCACGCCTGTGCCGCCTGTCAGCACGGCATTGAATGATTTAGACAGCATATCGAACTTTTTGGCGTCTATCGAGCTCATCGCAAACAGCACGATAAAGAGGGCCAGAAGGAGTGTAAGCAGATCGGCGTAAGGGATGAGCCAGGATTCGTCTACATGTTCTTCATGGTCTTTATGCTTTTTCTTTTTTTTAGCCATTAGAGCTGTCCCCTTTTTCCCCTTCTTGCGTCATGAGGCCGGAACGTTCGCTAGGGGAAACATACATCAGAAGCTTTTGCTCAATGACTTTCGGTGCCTGGCCTTCCAAGATGGAAAGGATGCCTTCGATCATAACTTCGCGAACTTTAATTTCCTGCTTCGATTTCCGTTTTAATTTATTTGCAAAAGGGTGCCACAGCACATATCCCGTAAAGATCCCGAGCAGGGTGGCGACGAATGCCGCGCTGATCGCGTGTCCGAGCGCTTCGGTGTTGCTCATATCCGCCAGCGCTGCGATCAGGCCGACGACCGCTCCCAAAACGCCGAGCGTCGGGGCGTATGTTCCCGCTTGTGTAAAGATGCCGGCACCGACCTGATGCCTTTCTTCCATTGCTTCGACTTCTTCGGTCAGGACGTCGCGGATGAAGTCCGCACTCTGCCCGTCTACGGCCATGCTCATTCCGTTTTTCAAAAATTCGTCATCGATTTCGTTCAGGTTCGCTTCCAAAGCGAGAAGGCCTTCACGTCTCGCGATTTGCGCCCATTCTGTAAACATTGGGATAAGCTCGTTGATTTCGATCATCTTCCGTTCTTTAAATAAGATGCCGAAGAGCTTCGGAACCTTTTTTAATTCGCTTGTTGGAAAGGCGATGGTAACTGCTGCGATGGTCCCGACAAGGATGATCAGCCATGCCGCCGGGTTGACGAGAACCGAAGGGCTGACGCCTTTCATCACCATGCCGACACCTACTCCGATGATAGCTAAAATGATTCCAATTAACGATGTTTTGTCCATTTTTTTCACCAATTCCTTTAACTAACTTTTCTATCGTTAATATCGGTGCCATAAGATAGGAACTTTAGCGGGTTTCACAAATTGTTATAAAATCAAGGCGAATAGGGACTTTCGGACGACTGAATGGAATTTTTTTCATTGGGAGATGAAAAATGCCGGCTTCCGTAAAGGAAGCCGGCAGACGGAACTATGCGACCGGTTTTACCGCGATATCGCCGTTTTCAACTGTTACATCGAAGCCTGAGATGCTGTCTTCTTCAAGAAGCAGGTCTGTCATTTGATCCTCGATGACCTCTTGAATCGTTCGTCTTAAAGGACGCGCGCCAAATGCAGGATGGTATCCGATATCGGCTATTTTTTCTTTCGCTTCGTCAGACACCTTTAATGACAGATGCTGGTCTTTTAAGGTTTCTTCGAGTTCTTTCAGAAGCAGGTCGACGATTTTCACCAGATCTTCTTTTTCAAGAGGCTGGAACTCGACGATGCTGTCAAACCTGTTTAAGAATTCAGGCTTGAAGTAGCTGCTTAAAGAGTCGATCAATGATTGTTCGCCCAACAGCCGTTCTTCTCTGTTAAAGCCGACGGTTGTCCGCTTTTCGGATGCTCCGGCATTGCTTGTCATAATGATGACGGTGTCTTTAAAGCTTACCGTCCGTCCCTGGCTGTCGGTCAGACGGCCGTCCTCCATGATCTGAAGGAACATGTGCTGAACATCCGGATGGGCTTTTTCGATTTCATCGAGCAGGACGATGCTGTACGGGTTTCTGCGGACTTTTTCCGTCAATTGCCCTGCTTCATCGTGTCCGACATATCCCGGAGGCGACCCGATCAGTTTTGACACGGCGTGTTTTTCCATATATTCGCTCATGTCGAGGCGGATAATCGAATCCTTCGTGCCGAACAGTTCTTCCGCAAGCCGTTTGGAAAGCTCGGTTTTACCGACGCCTGTCGGGCCGACAAACAGGAATGAACCGACAGGTCTGTTTTTTGATTTCAGTCCGGCGCGGCTTCTTCTGACGGCTTTTGCAACCTTTTTCACGGCCTCTTGCTGTCCGATGACGCGGCTTGCGAGGTTCGATTCAAGCTCCTTCATTTTTTTCTGATCATCTTGCTGGAGCTTGCCGACGGGAATGCCCGTTTTTTGTTCGATGATCGCTTGAATGTCTTCAGCCCCGACCGTTGCCCGTTTTTCCTCTGTTTGATTGTCGAGCGCATTGTGCAGCGCTTCTTCTTCATCGCGAAGTTTTGCAGCGAGCTCGTAATTCTCTTCCTGCAGCGCTTTTGCTTTTTCCGCTTCGATTTCTTTCAGCCGTTTTGAGGCTGCTTCTTCGCTTACGGTATCGCTCTCGAGGTTCGCTTTTGAACCGGCTTCATCCAATAGGTCGATCGCTTTGTCTGGAAGATGGCGGTCCTGGATGTAGCGGCTTGACAGGACGACGCAAGCTTTGACGGCTTCATCCGTATAAGAAACCCCGTGATATGCTTCGTATTTTTCCTTCAGGCCGTTCAAAATGGCCGTGGCCTGTTCGATTGTAGGCTCATGCACCATGATCGGCTGGAAGCGGCGTTCCAGCGCTGCGTCTTTTTCGATTTGGCGATACTCTTTCAATGTCGTTGCCCCGATGACTTGCAGCTCTCCTCTGGCGAGCGCAGGTTTTAAGATGTTGCCTGCGTCCATGGAGCCCTCAGCAGAGCCGGCGCCGACAAGGAGGTGAATTTCATCGATAAAGAGAATCGCGTTTTTGCGTTCTTTCAGCTCTTTCATCAGCTGTTTCATCCGCTCTTCGAATTGGCCCCTGATCCCTGTATTGGCAACGAGGGAGGCCACATCGAGCAGGTAAACCTCTTTGTTTTTGAGTTTATTTGGAACATCGCCTTCCGAAATTTTCAGCGCAAGACCTTCGGCGATCGCCGTTTTACCGACACCCGGCTCTCCGATTAGGACCGGATTGTTTTTATTTCTGCGGTTTAAAATTTCGATCACGCGCGCCACTTCATCGTCGCGGCCGATGACAGGATCGACCAATCCTGTTTTTGCGGCATTTGTCAAATTGACGGCGAGTTCATCGAGCAAGCCTTTTTTGGCAGCGGTTTGCTGCTGCGCTTGAGAAGGCTGGCTGAAGAAAGAACCCCCTCCAAAGAAGTGGTTTCCGGAATACATTGAAGGCTGAGTCAGCTCTTTATAGCAGTTTTCACATAAGTCCATTTGTTTCTTTGTGTAATTGATTTGCATGTTTAGGCGAATCGTCGCCTCATTTTTTTGACAATGTTGACAACGCATTTGCCAAAACCCCCTTTTTAGAATTTGACCTTTTTTGACCAATTCGATTTTAAAAAACGGCCTTTTGTTTGACCATTTATGACTATTAGTATACATTGACCTTCTTTGACTTTCAAGATCCATGCTCAAAATATTCTTTTCCTTTTCGTTCCTGTTTTTCAAGTTTGTCCTTCTTTTTAAGGAACATGTCTCATATGATGGAGAAAGGGAATTTGCGGAAACCATGTTTCAATTTACGGGGGAGAAATATGAGTCAATCACGAGGATCCGCTTTTCAGCTGGCATTTGTCTATGTAGGAACGGTTGTAGGAGCTGGATTTGCGACGGGAAGGGAAATCGTTGAATTTTTTTTAAGGTTCGGCTGGACGGGTTTGGCCGGCATCTTGATCAGCGGGCTGATGTTTACATTTCTCGGTGCGAAAATCATGCTGATTTCGGTCAGGATCAATGCCAAATCGTATCAGGAGTTGAACAAATTCCTGTTTGGGCAGACGCTCGGGAAATTCGTCAATATCTTCATGCTCATGGTGCTGCTAGGCGTGACTTCTGTCATGCTGTCAGGAGCCGGAGCGATTTTCGAAGAGCAGCTCGGGCTCTCCAATCAGGCCGGCATGCTCGTGACGATTGCTTTGAGCCTGTTCGTGATGATGAGCGGCGTGAAGGGGATTTTCAGCGTCAATGTCATCGTCGTTCCGTTATTGCTGTTTTTTTCAGTGATTGTGCTATTTGATTCGTTTATCTTCAGCGGCCCTGCCGTACACAAATTGCCCGGCTTTTCGGCAAAACCGGACTGGATTGTGGCAGCTGTTTCATACGGCGCTTTTAATTTATCGCTCGCACAGGCCGTGCTTGTGCCGATCGCTTCAGAATTGAAATCGGAACGGCTGATTAAAAAGGGGGCGTTAATCGGAGGGACCCTGCTGACCCTTGTATTAATCGCGAGCTTTTTGTCTCTGTCCACATTGCCGAATGTCATTTTATACGAAATCCCGATGGCGCAGGTCGTCTATATCGTTCAGCACTCCGTGCATATCATCTACCTGTTTATCATTTTCGGGGAAGTCTTCACATCGGTCATCGGCAATTTGTACGGGCTTGAAAAGCAGATAAACGAATACATTCATATGAAAAGCCTTTATATCTTCATCCTCATTCTGCTTACGGTTTACTTGACAGGACAGATCGGCTACGGAAAATTGATTTCGACGATCTATCCATTGTTCGGCCAGTTAAGCCTTGTGTTCATCTTCTTTCTGATGTTCAAAAGGCTGCCGAACCGTTAAGAGTTTCCCCTTGGCGAAAATCCGGATTTGTGATAAGATGGCGAAAGAAAATTGAACAAAATCCGCTCGGGAAATCTGCGGGAGAGGTTCTAGCAAAACCCTCTATAAAAAACTAAGGAAAGCTGTATCCTTGGGGTATGGCGTTTTTTATTGTTTGTTTGCTAGAACACCTTTCCTTTTCAAGGAAGGTGTTTTTTCGTTCTGCCGATGCTTTTTTAAGAAGCATGAGCGAAAGCGGAGAAGGAGGAATTATGAAACAGGAAAAAGCGATCGTCGTCTTCAGCGGCGGTCAAGACAGCACGACATGCCTTTTATGGGCCCTACAACAATTCAAAGAGGTGGAAACGGTCACCTTTCATTATAATCAGCGGCACCAACAGGAAATCGAAGTCGCGAAAAACATCGCCGACAAGCTTGGCGTCAAGAACCATCTGCTTGACATGGCGCTTTTAAATCAGCTTGCGCCAAATGCCTTGACAAGGGATGACATCGAGATCGAGGCGAAAGAAGGCGAGCTTCCGTCCACGTTTGTTCCCGGACGAAACCTTATATTTTTATCATTTGCTTCCATTCTTGCCTACCAAATCGGCGCGCGCCATATCGTAACAGGCGTTTGTGAGACGGATTTCAGCGGCTATCCGGATTGCAGGGATGAATTCGTCAAATCGTGCAATGTTACCGTCAACCTTGCAATGGAGCGGCCGTTTGTGATTCACACGCCGCTCATGTGGCTGAACAAGGCGGAAACGTGGAAGCTGGCCGATGAACTGGGTGCGCTCGATTTCGTCAAAAACGAGACGCTGACCTGCTACAACGGCATCATCGCCGACGGCTGCGGCGAATGCCCGGCCTGCAAACTGCGCGCAAACGGCTATCAGGAATATATGAAAATGAAAAGGGAGAGAGCTTAATTTGCTTACACAAATCTACCCGCAAACAAGTCACCCGTACGCATTCGAACTGAATAAAGATATGCAGGTGTCGGCGGCCCACTTCATTCCGCGGGAAGACGCGGGCGCTTGCAGCAGGGTTCATGGCCATACGTATACCATCAATATTACGATTGCCGGAGATCATTTGAATGAGTCAGGCTTTCTCGCGAATTTCAGCACCATTAAAAAATTGATTCACGGGAAATACGATCACACGCTTTTAAATGATCACAAGGAATTTTCCGGGGAAAGCCGCGAGCAGATACCATCGACCGAGGCTGTAGCGAAAGCCATTTACGACAAAGTCGAGGCCTATTTAGAAGGACTCGAAAACCGTCCGCACTGCGTTCAAGTATTTGTCAGGGAAACGCCGACAAGCTATGTCGTCTACCGCCCAAAACAAGGTGATCACCATGGCTAAACCGATTCCGGTGCTCGAAATTTTCGGCCCGACCATTCAGGGAGAAGGAATGGTCATCGGCCAGAAAACGATGTTTGTCAGAACCGCCGGCTGCGATTATTCGTGCAGCTGGTGCGATTCGGCTTTCACATGGGACGGATCGGCCAAAAAAGACATCAAATGGATGGCTGCTGAAGAAATATACGGGTCGCTGAAAGAAATCGGCGGAGACTCATTTTCGCATGTCACCATTTCAGGAGGCAACCCGGCGCTGTTAAAACAGCTCGGCGAACTGATTTCACTTTTGAAGGAAAACGATATTCGGACCGCTCTTGAAACGCAGGGTACGTTCTATCAGGACTGGTTTACCAAAATCGATGATCTGACAATCTCGCCAAAGCCGCCAAGTTCGAACATGAAAACCGATTTTCAAAAGCTTGACCATATCATCGGCAAGCTAAAAGGACACGGCAGGCAGGCTGCAGCAAGCCTGAAGGTCGTTATTTTCACAGAGGCAGACCTTCAATTTGCGAAAAGCGTTCACCAACGCTATCCAGAAATTCCGTTTTACCTCCAGGTCGGAAACGAAGATGTGCATACAGAAGAACAGGAGCGGCTCGTCGAAAAGCTGCTTCGAAAATACGAAGAGCTGGTCGATGCCGTAACGCGCGACCCGGAATTAAACCGCGTCCGCGTGCTGCCGCAGCTTCACACCCTGATCTGGGGAAACAAACGGGGAGTTTAATATAGAAAGGAAGAATAAGATGAGAAAAGATTCAGAGTTAGAAGGCGTAACCCTTCTCGGTAACCAGGGAACGGAGTATTTGTTTGACTATTCTCCGGATGTGCTGGAGGCTTTTCCGAATAAGCACGAAAACAGGGACTACTTCGTAAAATTCAACTGCCCTGAATTCACATCCCTGTGCCCGAAAACGGGCCAGCCCGATTTCGCGACGATCTATATCAGCTATATCCCTGATAAAAAAATGGTAGAAAGCAAGTCTTTAAAGCTGTATCTCTTCAGCTTCCGCAACCATGGAGACTTTCACGAAGACTGCATGAACA
>NZ_JBALMR010000052.1:0-45520 GCF_036963165.1 Bacillus sp. JJ675
CTATGAGGGGATCATATCAAAGTCAGGGATCTTTTTTATTTTTTGAAACAAATAACCGAAACACTCGTATATTGTTAGAAGAAACCGTATGATGTGTATGTATAGATCAAAACGAAAAGTGAGAAACGATACAGGTTTTTGGTTTCGATTAAATCACTAGGTCTTTTGACATATTTAGATGCCGGGAAAAGGAGGCCGTTTCTGATGAATAAGAAAAGATCTTGAAAAGATTGCCGGCAGTCTTCAAAAAAGGAACTGTTCTATACACAGCGGGAATTAAGCCGTTTATTTTCGTTATTTGATTGGAAATTATATCGTCTTTTTGTCGTGATTTTCATCTTGTTTCACCATGCGCCCCTGAAAACAGAATGTATATTCGTAGGTTATTAGGAGTATTTCGAGGGAAAATGAAACGATTCGGCTTCATTTTGCGTTATACTTAAAAACTACGTATTTTTCCGTCTGAAACGAATATGTTTTGATTTCATCAATTGAAGGGGAAAAACATATAGATAGTTCAGAACGTGTTCTGGAGGTTTTGACCATGGGGAAAATAAGAGTCAAGCTTACAATCCTGCTTATTTTGGCGGCTGTCCTGGCAGGAGGCTTTTATTATTTAAAAAACGGAAGCATGAAAGATGTTTCGACGGCGCTCAGCCAAACGGTTTCGTCTGAAGAAAAAAACTATACCGTTTACGAATATAAAATCACTAAGATCGATGGAACGGAGTATCAAGGAATTTCGGATAACGGCACAAAAATTATCTTCAATTCGAAAAATCTTGATCAAAATCTGTCCGACATTAAAGAAGGAGACAAAGTAAAGGCTTACTTCAGCAATGCCAACAGAATCGACGGGTTGATCAGAGTCGTCAAAGTCACAAATTAACTCCCCTTGCCGCAAGGGGAGTTTTTATTTTGCAGAGCTGTTTTCATTGCAATTTGAATTTTCTGTGGCTATAATACGCATAAGGACAAGAAAATATCGATTGTATCCTTCGGGGCTGGGTGGAAATCCCGACCGGCGGTAGTAAAGCGATGACGCTTTAGAGCCCGTGACCCGCTTTTGCTTACATGCAGGCGGTGGATTCAGTGAAAAGCTGAAGCCGACAGTGAAAGTCTGGATGGGAGAAGGATGAAGAAAACTATGTAAAAAAACTGTACCGCATAGTTTTATTTCTCATGCATGAAAATCAGACCCCGGAACGAATATTCCGGGGTTTTTTGTGTAAAGCTAAAAAGAAGGGAGGGAATACGATGACGGATGAGCACTATATGAATCTCGCATTAGAGCTTGCAAAGCAGGGCGAGGGCCAGACGCGCGCAAATCCGCTGGTCGGAGCGGTCGTCGTCAAAGACGGACAGATCGTCGGAATGGGCGCCCATTTAAAATACGGTGAAGCGCATGCCGAGGTGCATGCCATTCAAATGGCGGGCCGGCATGCCGAGGGAGCGGTGATATACGTCACGCTTGAACCGTGCAGCCATTACGGGAAAACGCCGCCTTGCGCTGAGCTGATTATTCGCTCAGGTTTGAAGAGAGCAGTTGTTGCAGCCGAAGACCCGAATCCCCTTGTATCGGGAAGGGGAATCAGCATGCTTAAAGAAGCGGGGATCGAAGTCACAACAGGCGTTCTCAAAGAACAGGCGGAAGAGTTGAATGAAAAATTCATGCATTTTATGCGGACGGGAATGCCGTATGTCACCCTGAAAGCCGCGGTTAGCCTCGACGGCAAAACAGCCACGGCCACCGGTGACAGCAAATGGATCACCTCAGAAGAAGCCAGGCTGGATGCACACGCGTACCGGAAAAATCATCAAAGCATTTTAGTCGGCGTAGGCACCATCAAAGCGGATGACCCGAGTCTGACATGCCGCCTGCCCGGTACGGCACATCAGCCGGTCCGTGTAATCCTTGACACGAATTTGACGATCCCGCCTGCAGCGAAAGTCATTCATGACAAAGCAGCGCCTACTTGGATTTATGCAGGCGCCAATGCCGATCCCGAAACCGTCCGGTCTCTGGAAGACAAAGGCGTTCGGGTCACTGTGCTGGACACGGAGACGATTTCCGTGCGCGATGTGCTTTTGCACCTGGCGGAAAACGGCATCACGTCGGTGTATGTCGAAGGAGGATCAACCGTTCACGCAAGCTTTGTCAAAGAAAGGCTTTATCAAGAAATCATCTTCTATCTTGCCCCGAAATTAATCGGAGGGCTCTCTTCTCCCAGCGCCATCTCCGGTGAAGGCTTTCAATCGATGAAAGATGTCCCCTTATTACGATTCACATCCATAACCAAAATCGGCCGGGATTTGAAACTTTCGGCAAAACCTTTAACAGAATAGGGTGGTGACCCATGTTTACAGGCATCATTGAAGAAATCGGAACCATCAAAGACATGAGAAAGATCGGAAACGCCATGTCTTTAGTCATTGCATCGAGGAAGGTGACCGAGGATGTCAAGCTTGGTGACAGCATTGCGGTCAACGGAGTCTGCCTGACCGTCACCGGCTACAAAAAAGATCAGTTCACAGCAGATGTCATGCTTGAAACGCTGAAAGCAACATCGCTCGGCGCTTTAAAAATCGGAAGCTCCGTCAATCTTGAAAGAGCCATGGCGGCAAACGGCCGCTTCGGCGGGCATATGGTGTCTGGGCATGTTGACGGCACAGCTTCCATCGTAAGGATAGAAAAAGCGGAAAACTCCATATACTATGATTTAAAACTGGACCCCGCGCTTGCCAAAATGCTCGTTTTGAAAGGCTCAATCGCAGTTGACGGCGTAAGTTTGACGATATTCGGATTAACGGACGATGAGGTTACGGTTTCGCTCATTCCGCATACGCTCGACGAAACGATTTTTTCCGAAAAAAAGGTCGGGAGCATCGTCAATGTTGAGTGCGACATGATCGGCAAATACATCTACCGGTTTCTCCATCGGACAAATGAAGAAAAACAGACGAAAACAATCACCGAAACGTTTTTAAAGGAAAACGGGTTTTAAACGAAAGGAGGAGCGGCTTATGTTTCATACAATTGATGAGGCCATACACGATCTGAAACAGGGTAAAGTCATCATCGTCGTCGATGATGAAGACAGAGAGAATGAAGGCGATTTCGTCGCGCTGGCTGAATACGCGACACCGGAGGTAATCAACTTTATGGCGACTTGCGGCAGAGGGTTGATCTGTGCGCCGCTCAATGAAGAGATCGCTTCAAGGCTCGATCTGCATCCGATGGTGGACGAGAATACCGACTCCCACCACACCGCTTTTACGGTCAGCGTCGATCACCGCGATACAAAGACGGGAATCAGCGCCCAGGAACGGTCATTGACCGTAAAAGCCCTTATCGACAGACACGGGCGTCCCGAAGATTTTAAAAGACCCGGCCATATCTTCCCGCTGATTGCGAAAAAAGGCGGGGTATTAAAAAGAGCGGGGCACACGGAAGCAGCGGTCGACCTTGCCGAGGCATGCGGTTCCGTACCGGCAGGCGTCATTTGTGAAATCATGAATGAAGACGGGACGATGGCAAGGGTTCCCGAATTGAAAAAAATCGCCGATCAGCACGGCTTGAAAATGATTACGATTAAAGATTTAATCAAGTACCGCTATAGCAGGGGAACGCTGATCAACCGCGAAGTAAGCATTACGCTTCCGTCCGATTTCGGGACGTTCAAGGTGTTCGGCTACACGAACGACATCGATCAAAAAGAGCATATCGCCCTTGTAAAAGGCGATGTCCCGTTTGACGATGAGCCGGTGACAGTCCGCGTTCATTCAGAGTGCCTGACAGGCGATGTGTTCGGTTCGCACCGCTGTGACTGCGGTCCGCAGCTTGCCGCAGCGCTTTCGCAAATTGAAAAGGAAGGGCGCGGCGTGCTCGTTTACTTAAGACAGGAAGGGCGAGGCATCGGCCTGATCAATAAGCTGAAGGCGTACAAGCTTCAGGAAGAAGGATACGACACGGTCCAGGCGAACGAACAGCTCGGTTTTCTGCCCGATTTAAGAAATTACGGAATCGGCGCCCAAATTCTGAGGGATCTCGGCGTGAAAAACATGAAGCTTTTGACGAACAACCCGAGAAAAATCGCAGGGCTTGAAGGATACGGCTTGACGATTGCTGACAGAATACCGTTGCAGATGGAAATGAAGAAAGATAACGAAAACTATTTGAAAACGAAAAAAACAAAATTAGGGCATTTGCTTCATTTTTAATATAAAAACATTCACAAAAAAGGACGGGATTCATATGAATAAAATTGAAGGCCATGTAATTGGAACAGATTTGAAAATCGGTATCGTTGTTTCAAGATTCAATGATTTTATTACGAGCAAACTGTTAAGCGGGGCGGAAGATACGCTGATAAGACACGGGGTTAAATCAGAGGACATTGATGTTGCTTGGGTTCCCGGCGCATTTGAGATTCCATTGATCGCAAAAAAAATGGCTGAAACGAAAAAGTACGACGCCGTGATCACGCTTGGAACGGTGATCAGAGGTGCGACAAGTCATTATGATTATGTGTGCAACGAAGCGGCAAAGGGAATTGCGCAGAGCAGCATGTCAACGGGCGTTCCGGTGATCTTCGGCGTGCTGACGACAGATACGATCGAACAGGCTGTTGAACGGGCTGGAACAAAAGCCGGAAACAAGGGCGCCGAAGCCGCCGCAGCGGCGATTGAGATGGCGAACCTGACCCGGTCGCTTCATTAATTCCCGAAAAAGAGTTTAAAAAGGTTATAAAAATGTTTATAATGTGATGTGAAGCGACCAGCCTTCGTTAAGATCCACATTTTGATATATTGAGGGGTATTTATGTTAATTCGTTATAAAAAGTCATTCGAAAAGATTGCGATGGGTCTCCTTTCGTTCATGCCGAATGAGAAGGACGTCAAGCAGCTTCAGCAGACAATGAAAGACTATGAAACGGACACTGACAGACAGCTGTTCCTCTGGAAGGAAGACGAGGACATTGTCGGCTGTGTAGGGGTTGAAAAAAAAGATGAAGAAGTTGAAATCAAGCATATCAGTGTCAATCCGTCTCACCGTCACCAAGGAATCGGCAAAAAGATGGTTTCCGCCCTTTCACAAATGTTTGAACCTAAACCGCTGGTTCCGAATGAATTAACAAAAGGATTCTTTAAACGCTGTCAGGATCACGAAAATGAAGACATCACATACAACAAATGAGCAGAGGCGATTCATTAGCCTCTGCTCTTTTTTCGCCGTGCGATTTCCTTCTCCCTTTCAGCAAACACTTCTGTCCGGTCTCTCAGCCTGTGTTTATGAATTAGGAAATCATCCGTCATTCGGCTGTTTTGCCCCCAATGATAGGATTTCCGCCCGCACTCTCTCAGGCAGGCTTCGATCAGCGCTTCATCTGTGATGGGGAGCATGATGCTTTCGTAAGGCGAACGTGCTTCTATATGCTGAAGAGTCTCCCGCAGAAGGCTGACCAAGCGCTCATGATCTAAGCCGAGAGACTCGACTGCAGCTTTTTCGGCTTCAAGAATACGGAGGCTGTTTGCCATCAGCCTCTCCGCTCCTGTGAAATTGTTTCTCCGCTGATGATAGAGGGCGACGGCAAGCTGAATCAAGCCGACCCAATATATTTTCCGTTTTCCCGGAGGATCCTTTTTCCAATGCTCCTCCAAAATTTCATGGCACTCAAAATAATCCCTCGCGCCATGAAACTCGGTTAAGTAATCGATATAGCTTTCAGGATACATCTGACATCCTCCTTTTACCCTTCCATTCAAGTGTATCACAGAGAAGAGACGGAGGAAAAATCACGCCTGCACCCCGGCAGATGAAAAGCATGAGCGAACGGAATTAACAGATCCAGACGCTCCAACAGAATGACAATCAAAGCGAATCCTCCGCCGCAGGCGTTGGCTCCCGTGCTGTTTTCTCCTATTCCATCAACGATTTTACACGGTTATTCTATGTGTGTTTATCTCAATCTGTATAGACAGAAGCCGTCGTTTCTTAAATTATATTGGACTTCATGCAGACGCGTAATTTATACTTAAGGGTAGCCAGTTTGAAGCCGGCTTAGAAGCGATTTGAAAATGGTGAGAAATGATCATGGAATATCAGGTGAAGATCGAGGCGTTTGAAGGACCTTTAGATTTGCTTTTGCACTTAATCAACCGGCTCGAAATCGACATATATGACATACCTGTTGCGAAGATAACCGAGCAATATTTATTATATGTGCACACGATGCGCGAGCTTGAGCTTGACGTGGCAAGCGAGTATTTGGTGATGGCCGCCACTCTTCTCAGCATTAAAAGCCGGATGCTTCTCCCGAAACAGGAGGAGGAACTGTTTGATGAAGAGATGATGCTGGAAGAAGAAGAGGATCCGAGAGACGAATTAATCGAAAAATTGATAGAGTATAGAAAATATAAAAGCGCTGCACAGACTTTAAAAGAGCGCGAAGAGGAGAGGCAAAAATCGTTTGCCAAACCTCCGAGCGATTTAAGCGAATACGCCAAGGAAGTCAAATTAAGCGAACAGAAGCTCTCTGTTACGGTATACGACATGCTCGGCGCGTTTCAAAAGGTGCTGAACCGAAAAAAAATCAGCCGTCCTTCGGAAACGAGAATTTCCAGGCAGGAGATTCCGATCGAAGAACGGATGACCCAGATTGTCGAATGCTTGAAATCGTCGGGGAAAAGAATGCACTTTATGGAATTGTTCCCTTTCGAACAAAAACAGCATTTGGTGGTGACATTTTTAGCGATTTTGGAGCTGATGAAAAATCAGCTGATCATTATTGAACAGGAACGCAATTTTTCCGATATTTACATAACAGGGAGTGAAGCGATTCATGACGCTTGATATCGTGAATTGGAAGGCTATCGTTGAAGCTTTGCTGTATGCGGCGGGAGACGAGGGACTCACCAAAAAACAGCTGCTGTCCGTGTTGGAGGTTGATGAAACCGAACTTCGGGATATCATGCTGGACGTCAAAGAAAGCTACGAAAAAGAAGACAGAGGCATAGAGCTTGTCGAATACGCAGATACGTACATGCTTTCAACAAAAAAAGACTTTGCCGTCTATTTAAAAAAATTGATCGAAGCCCCGTCAAAAGGACTTTCCCAGGCAGCCCTCGAGGTGCTGGCGATCGTTTCCTACAAACAGCCGATTACACGAGCCGAAATAGAAGACATCAGAGGAGTCAAATCAGAACGGATTCTTCAAAGTCTTGTCGCAAAAGCGCTTTTGTGCGAAGTCGGACGTGCGGATGGTCCCGGCCGGGCGATTTTATACGGAACGACCGAGACGTTTCTTGAGCAGTTTGGCTTAAAAGCGATCGAGGAGCTTCCACCTCTGCCTGAAAACGTCGAAGAAGACGGGGTTCAGGAAGAAGCCGATTTGTTTTTTGAGAATTTCAATCAAACGTTTGAAGATATAAAATAGATTCACGTTATGTCCGAAGTATGATAATATATATTATCGTATTTTTTATGTTTATTTGAATACGATTGTAACAAAGCAATGAGGGGAAGGTTGCCGACAACAATGGAACATTCAATGGCAAGAGCCCAAACCGAACAGGCGCAAAAATTTTTATCACAGGCCGTTCAGGCGTTGAGCGCATTTTTAAATGATACAACGCTCGCATCATTGGAAAAGGAAGAGCCGGGGCGAGGTGATTATTACCGCGAGATCCTCAGCAATTTAAGGAGGCTTTCGGTTTACTGTGAAGAAGGGCTTGAGGCCTGCCGCATCAGGCTGCAGCAGGAGCCTTTTCAGGATGCTGCTGCCGAAAGGATGCTCTATCAGATTTATCATCGATGCATAGAAGAATTTTTTACGCCGAAAAAAGATACGTGGTACGAAGACTCTAGAGCAGCGTATACGGGGAAAAACGCCATTCGCTTTCGCGAACCGGCACCAGCCTCATTAAAGAATTTGATGGCTTCTCTTGAAACCGGATATCAATCGATGAGAGAAGAATTGGAATACTACGGGACGGACTATCGGATGAAAATGGTTCAATCCAGATAAAAAGAAACTCTCCCTTTGCGGGGGAGTTTTTTTGCGGAAATCGGACAATTGATGTTCATAACTGTAAGACAAGCGCATAAACTTGTACAAACCACAGGCAAGGACGTGAGAAAATGCGCTTTCTAAAACGAGCTGCAGCAGTGTTCATCACGTTTTCTCTTTTTTTCTCTTCGCATCAAAACAGTAAAGCAGAGCCCTTCATCGATGTCAGCGCAAAAAGCGCGATTATCATCGACGGGAACTCCGGAAGGGTGCTATTTGCAAAGGATGAGCATACAAAACGGCGCATTGCCAGCATCACGAAAATCATGACAGCCATTTTAGCGATAGAGTCGGGAAAAATGGAGGAGACGGTAACGGTCAGTGACAGAGCGGTCCGGACTGAAGGGTCTTCCATCTATTTAACAAGCGGGCAAAAGGTAAAGCTCAAAGACCTCGTATACGGTTTGATGCTGAGGTCCGGAAACGATGCGGCCGTTGCGATCGCCGAGCATATCGGCGGAAGCCTGGAAGGTTTCGTCTATATGATGAATCAAAAAGCGGCAGACCTCGGCATGGAAAACACCGTTTTTCATAACCCGCACGGACTTGATGACCATAAAGATCATTATTCAACCGCTTACGATATGGCGCTTTTAACGAAATACGCGATGACGAATAAGACGTATCGGAAGATCGCAGGCACGAAACGGTATAAAGCGGAAACGATGCAAGGCATCTGGAAAAACAAAAATAAGCTCCTGACCGGTCTTTACCGGTACAGCACCGGAGGCAAGACGGGCTATACAAAGCTTGCGAAACGGACGCTCGTATCAACCTCATCCAAAGACGGAACAGATCTGATCGCCGTCACGATAAACGCACCGGACGATTGGAACGATCACATCGCGATGTTCAACTATGTGCACGATCATTATAAAACCTATGTACTCGCCAAAAAAGGCGACATCCCCGAACTGAAGGATACGTTTTACGGAACGAAAGCATTCATTAAAAGGGATGTTACATATTTGTTGAATGATGATGAAAAAGAAGACGTGAAGATCGAGACAAAGCTTCTTGAGCCGAAAAAGAAGTGGCGGAAAGACAAACGGGCGATTCCGGACATCGTCGGCGAAATGAATGTGAAGCTGGGCGGAGAAACGATCGCAAAACTGCCGGTTTATTACGAAAACGAGCGGAACAAAAAACCGAAAAAATCGTTTATGGAAACCTTTCAATCCGTATTTAAAAAAGTCGCGGGCGGTCCGTCATGGTCAATATAATCTGGGTAGCTTTAACCGTTATCGGCCTTGTTTTCGCGCTTATAAACGGAACGGTTCAGGAAGTCAATGAGGCCGTCTTCAAAGGTGCTAAAGAGGCGGTCACGATCGCGATCGGACTGATGAGCGTCTTGGTATTTTGGCTGGGGCTGATGAAAATAGCCGAACAAGCGGGGCTTCTCGAAAAATTCAGCCGCATGTGCCGGCCGTTCATCTCGAAGCTGTTTCCGGAGATTCCCCCGGATCATCCGGCGATGGGGTACATTTTATCGAATTTAATGGCCAATTTTTTCGGGTTGGGAAACGCGGCGACGCCGCTCGGCATTAAAGCGATGGAACAGATGAAATCGCTGAACCAAAACCGGTCTGAGGCAAGCCGCTCGATGATTACGTTTTTAGCGGTGAATACTTCAAGCATCACCCTCATTCCGACGACGGTGATCGCCGTAAGAATGACGTATGACGCAAAAGCGCCGACAGATATCGTCGGTCCGACGATTTTAGCCACGCTCATTTCAGGAATCTTCGCCATCATCATCGACAGGTATTTTTATTATCGAAGAAACAAAAAGGGGTGAGCATTTGGAGTTCATCAATTGGCTTTCTTTAGCCCTTATTCCGTTTATCATCGCCTCGATTCTTTTATATGGCACGTGGAAAAAAGTCCCGACGTATGAGGCCTTTGTCGAAGGGGGAAAAGAAGGAATCCAAATCGCGTTTTCCATCATCCCGTACCTGGTCGGAATGCTTGTTGCGATCACGGTCTTCCGGGCTTCCGGAGCGCTCGATTTTTTTATGGATCTCTTAAAGCCCGTTTTTTCAGCCATCGGAATTCCGACGGAGGTCGTGCCGCTTGCTTTGATCCGGCCGATATCGGGGACGGCCGCTCTTGGCATGACGACCGATTTAATCGCTGTCCACGGACCGGACTCTTTTATCGGCCGGCTTGCTTCCGTGATGCAGGGATCGACGGATACGACCCTATACGTCCTGACCGTCTATTTCGGAGCGGTTGGAATCAAAAAAATGGGGGATGCTTTAAAGGTGGGACTGCTTGCCGATTTAGCGGGGATCATCGCATCCATCATCATCGTGACGCTACTGTTTGGAAGCGCCTGAAAAAGGGCGCTTTTTTTTCTTTGTTAAAACCGTTTTACTTTTTGCGTAAGAAAGGATACATTTAAGTGCGGAAGCTGTGCTTTTTAAGACATGCTGCCTGCACAAAAGGCATGCTTGTTTGTTCGTTTGGAAAAAAGTAAGATAATACATGAGGTGAAAGATATGGAACGACTTCAAAAAGTAATCGCTCACGCCGGAATTGCGTCGAGAAGAAAAGCGGAAGAGCTGATAAAAGAAGGAAGAGTGACCGTCAATGGCAAAACGGTCAGAGAGCTCGGCACCAAAGTGACAAGCTCAGACCGCATTGAAGTGAACGGAATCCAGCTGGAAAGCGAAGAACCCGTTTATTTTCTCTTTTATAAGCCGAGAGGCGTGATTTCAGCGGTCAAAGATGATAAAGGCCGGAAAGTGGTAACCGACTTTTTTCAAGAGATCCCGCAGCGCATCTATCCGATCGGGCGTCTTGATTATGATACGAGCGGACTGCTCCTTTTAACAAATGACGGCGAATTCGCCAACAAGCTCATGCATCCGAAATATGAGATCGATAAAACGTATGTGGCAAAACTAAAAGGAATTCCCGAAAAAGAACACTTAAAAAAACTGGAGCGCGGCATCCGGCTTGAAGAAGGCAAAACCGCTCCTGCAAAGGTCAAGCTGCTGTCCATCGACAAGAAAAAACAGACAAGCATCGTCCAGATCACGATTCATGAGGGGCGAAACCGCCAAGTCCGCAGGATGTTTGATGCGATCGGCCATGAAGTGCTGAAGCTGAAAAGGGAAGAATATGCTTTTTTAAACCTGCAAGGCTTAAAAACGGGAGAAAAGAGAGAGCTGACGCCTCATGAAGTGAAACGGCTCAGAGCAATGGCGGAGCACGGGAAACACGCTTTCTAAATTTTCACACAACCTTCAAAAAAGGAAAAATGTGTGTCAGTTTAGAGGTGCTATAATAGTACTGAGTGTCTAAATGAGGGGGCGGATTATGAAAAAAAAGCGTTTTTACATTCGGACAGTCATCCTTCTTGTGCTGCTGGCTGCGCTTGGCTATACGCTATACAGCGCTGTATTCGATGATAAAGAGAGCGTAGCGGCAGGAGAGAAGGCTCCCAACTTTTCGCTTGAGGATGTTAACGGCAACCGTCTGAAACTGAGTGATCTCAAAGGCAAAGGGGTGTTTTTAAACTTCTGGGGAACATGGTGTGAGCCGTGCAAAAAGGAATTTCCATATATGGCGAACCAATATAAGGAGTTCAAAGATCAAGGGGTTGAAATCGTCGCAGTAAACGTCGGGGAATCAAATCTGGCCGTCCGTAACTTTATGAACGAATACGGGGTCAATTTTCCGGTCGTCCTTGATAAAGACAGGCAGGTTTTGGATGCTTATGATGTCACGCCGCTTCCGACTACATTTTTGATCAATCCGGACGGAAAGATCCTAAAGGTTGTGACAGGCACTATGACAGAGAGCATGATCCATGATTATATGAATATGATAAAACCTGAGAGGTCTTCATGATGAAAGAAATCAAATGCGAGTGCGGGCATGTGAATCCGCTTGGGACCGTTTTGTGCGAATCGTGCGGAAAGCCGCTGCAAAAGCAGGATGCAAAATTGCTGGACATGCGGTATGACGGGAGCGCGAGACGTTCACAAACGTATAACAAAACGATCGTCGATAAAATCTGGAACTTCTTTTCCTCTGTAAAGGTAGGCGTCTGGCTGATCGTCATTACCTTGACGGCATCGGCTTTCGGAACGATTTTTCCGCAGGAGATATTTTTGCCGCCGGGAGCGCAGGCTGATACATATTATAAGGAACAATACGGACTGATTGGACAAATCTATTATACTCTAGGATTTCATAATCTATACGGTTCCTGGTGGTTTATTATTCTGGTCGCCTCAATCGGCGTATCATTGGTCATCTGCAGCCTTGACCGGGTTGTCCCGTTATACAGGGCCCTGAAAAATCAGGGGGTCACCCGAAACCCGAACTTTATGGAGAGACAGAGGCTGTTCAGCCGGACGGAAACGGAGCTTTCCGAAAAAGTCAGAACGGACATCATCGAGAAATTGAAAAAAAAGCGCTACCGGGTAAAAGAGGAAAACGGCAATCTGTTTGCCGAAAAAGGCCGCTTTTCGAGATGGGGGCCATACGTCAATCATATCGGGCTGATCATTTTCCTCATCGGCGTCATGCTCCGCTTTGTTCCGGGCATGTACGTCGACGAAAATCTCTGGATCAGAGAAGGGGAAACCGCTCCGATCCCTGGAACAGACGGGCAGTATTATTTGAAAAGCAACAAGTTTACGAAGGAAATGTACAACAGCGAAAATGAGAAAAAGGTATTTTCAGAGGCTATCAACAAAGCGGGAGACGGGATGGTCGCCAAATCGTATCAAACCGATGTCGAGCTGTATGAAAGAAAAGACAGCAGTCTGCCCGGCGAATCGCCAAAGTTAAAAAAGGTGAAAAACGGCAAAATCAAAGTCAATGAGCCGCTGAAATTCGGTTCTTATGCACTTTATCAGCTCACCTACAAAGAAGGCGAGCTTAGCAAAATGGTGTTTCAGCTGATCGAAAAAGACACGGGGAAATCGTTCGGGAAGGTGTCAATCGATCTGTTCGAACCGAAGCAGGACTATGATCTTGGCAACGGTTACAAAGTGCATCTGGCAAGCTATCTTCCGGACTTTTATTTCAATAAAGACGGAGAGCCGAGCACAAAAACGAGAAACCCGAACAATCCGGCTTTTGTTTTCCAGATCAGCGCTCCTGACAAGCCCGGCGGGGAGAAAAGCTTTGTGGCGATTCAGGAGACGATAGAAGGATCTAAAGACAACAAATATAAAATGAAATTTGACCATGTAGAAACAAAGAACCTGTCGGGTCTGACGGTCAGAAAAGATTTGACGCTGTGGGTATTGATGGTCGGCGGCGCAATCTTTATGATCGGGGTCATTCAAGGAATGTACTGGCACCACAGGCGGATTTGGCTGCGTTCGATAGACGGGGATGTGCTCGTCGCCGGCCACACGAACAAAAACTGGTACGGACTGAAAAAAGATCTGCAGGCCGTACTGGCCGATACGGGAATATCCGAACCGGCTGATCAAAAAGAACTGTTCAAAGAAGAAAATAAACGGCCAGCATAGGGAGGGGTTTTCATGGCAGAGCTCAGCGGGAATTTATTGTACGCGGCATTTCTTTTGTATCTGGCTGCGGTCTTCTTTTTTGGGGGCTCGATCAGAAGCAAAACATCCGCGCCGAAAAAAAAGAATCGATGGGCGTCGATCGCCGTCTTGATTACGATCTCAGGATTTGTATGCCAACTCGGTTATTTTATCGCGAGATGGATCGTGTCCGGTCATGCGCCGGTCAGCAACCTCTTTGAATTTACAACAGCTTTCAGCATGATGCTCGTTTTGGCGTTCATCATCATCTATTTTATTTACAAGTTATCAGCTTTAGGGTTGTTTACGCTCCCTGTCGTGCTGCTTTTAATCGCATACGCCAGCATGTTCCCGACCGATATTACACCGCTGATTCCGTCCTTGCAAAGCAGGTGGCTGTACATTCACGTAACGACGGCAGCGCTTGGTCAGGCGATTCTTGCGGTCAGTTTTGTCGCAAGCGTCATTTTTCTGCTCAAGCATGTGGATCAGTCGAATCCCGGCAGAAAAACGTTCTGGCTCGAATTCGTAATGTTTATGCTTGTTGCCACCCTGGCGTTTATCCTTGTGACAAGTGCATTCAGAATCGGCGGCTATGAGGCAAAGTTTAAGTGGATAAACAAAGAGAATGTAGAAGAAACGATGGTCTATGAGCTTCCGCCGCTTATCGGACCGAACAAAGGCGAGCTGTTGACAGAGGGGAAAATGGAGCCGATCGTCAATGTTCCGCCGATATTTTCCGGCAGGAAATTAAATACCGTCCTCTGGTCGTTTGCTGTAGGAATCTTGCTTTACGGCGCCATCAGACTGATCGCGAGAAAACGGATCAGCGCGCTCCTTCAGCCGCTGGTGAAAAACGTCAACCTTGATCTCGTCGATGAAATCGGCTATCGGTCGGTATCGATCGGCTTTCCGGTTTTCACGTTGGGCGCGCTCATTTTTGCGATGATTTGGGCGCAGATTGCCTGGACCAGATTCTGGGGCTGGGACCCGAAGGAAGTATGGGCGCTCATTACCTTTCTGTTTTATGCCGCCTATCTGCATCTCAGGCTTTCAAGAGGATGGCACGGAGAAAAATCAGCCTGGCTCGCTGTCATCGGTTTTGCCATCATTATGTTTAATCTTATTTTTGTAAACCTGGTGATCGCAGGTCTGCATTCCTACGCATGATCCCTCGTGTTAAGGAGGTTCGGGATCATCCTTGAACCTCCGGTATTTTTAGGCGTTCAAACGTTGGAAAGCAAATCTCACTTGGATTACAGCAGCTTTTCTACTAAAATGAATGTAAGAAGATTCAATTTCGGGAGGTTTACCGATGGAACAGACAAAAGAGACAAAAATATTAGTAGTAGATGATGAGGCAAGAATCAGACGTCTATTAAAAATGTATCTCGAAAGGGAAAACTACAAAATTGAAGAAGCCGAGAACGGAGATGAAGCCATCGATAAAGCTCTTGGCCAGCATTACGACTTGATCTTGCTTGATTTGATGATGCCGGGTACGGACGGCATTGAAGTATGCCGTCAAATTCGCGATAAAAAAGCAACGCCGATCATCATGCTGACGGCGAAAGGGGAAGAAGCCAACCGGGTGCAGGGCTTTGAAGTCGGAACGGATGACTATATCGTGAAACCGTTCAGCCCGCGGGAAGTCGTGCTGAGGGTTAAAGCGCTTCTTAGGAGATCATCGCAAACCTCTTATCTCAATACGGATACGACGGCAAAAAATGTGCTTGTTTTTAACCATCTGTCAATTGATCATGACGCCCACCGGGTCATGGCGGACGGAACCGAAGTCAGCCTGACGCCTAAGGAATACGAGCTTCTCTACTTTTTGGCGAAAACGCCTGACAAAGTATACGATCGGGAAAAGCTGCTGAAGGAAGTTTGGCAGTACGAGTTTTTCGGGGATTTAAGAACGGTAGATACTCATGTCAAACGTTTACGTGAAAAGCTGAACAAAGTCTCTCCGAAAGCGGCCAAAAAAATCGTGACGGTCTGGGGTGTCGGTTACAAATTTGAGGTCGGAAACGAATGAAGTTTTGGAAAAGCGTCGTTGGTAAACTATGGTTTACCATCCTTCTCTTAGTCTCATTAGTTCTGATTATTTTAACCTTTTTTCTGCTTGAATTTATCGAAAACTATCATGTCCAGGAAGCCGAGGCGGATTTGACGAAGCTCGCCAACAAAGTGGCTGTCATTATTGAAAACCATGACGATCAGAAAGTCGCCAGATCGATCACCTGGGAGCTTGCTGACGAGATGACAGCGATCGCCATCATTAAAAACGAGAACGAATATTGGTATTCGCCGAATCAGGATAAAAAGCTGTCTTCCATTACGCTGAAGGAGATCAAAGGCGACCCTGATTTAAGCCGCGCGCTCGCCAATCATGAAAAGGTGCAAAAAAGGCTGTCCTTGAAAAACCAGAAGAACGACCAGCTGATCGTCGGCGTGCCTTATGGAAAAGGGAAGGGTGAAGGGATGGTGTTTCTTTCCCAGTCGCTTCTCGCGGTCAAGGATACGACAGAACATACGACAAGATATGTTCTCTTTGCCGCTGCGATCGCCATCGTGTTAACGACGTTCTTCGCTTTCTTCCTGTCAAGCCGGGTCACCTATCCGCTCAGAAAAATGCGGGAAGGCGCTCAGGACCTGGCAAAAGGAAAATTTGATACGAAAATCCCGATCTTAACACAGGATGAAATCGGGGAACTGGCCATCGCTTTTAACCAGATGGGACGTCAGCTTAAATTCCACATTACGGCTTTGAATCAGGAAAAAGAACAATTGTCAAATATTTTAAGCAGTATGGCTGACGGGGTCATCACCATCAACATCGACGGAACGATCCTTGTTACAAACCCTCCTGCCGAACGGTTTTTGCAGGCATGGTATTATGAGCAGCACATGAATGTAAAGGAGGGGGATGAACTTCCTCCTGAAGCGCGGGAGCTGTTCCAAAACACCGTCAGCACGGAAAAAGAGCAAATGATCGAAATGACGCTGCAGGGAAGAACGTGGGTGCTGTTAATGAGCCCGCTCTACAATCAGTCCCATGTGCGCGGAGCGGTTGCCGTTCTGCGGGACATGACCGAGGAAAGGCGGCTCGATAAGCTGAGAAAAGACTTTATCGCCAACGTCAGCCACGAATTGAGGACGCCGATCTCAATGCTCCAAGGATACAGCGAAGCGATCGTCGATGATATTGCGAGTTCCGAGGAAGAGAAAAAGGAAATTGCCCAGGTCATTTATGACGAATCGCTGAGGATGGGGAGGCTTGTCAACGATCTGCTCGACCTCGCAAGAATGGAAGCAGGGCATATTTCATTAAACGTTGAAAACGTGGATCTCCGGGAGTTTTTCGAAAGGGTGTTCAGAAAGTTTTACGGCGTAGCCGCAGAAAAAGAGATCAGCCTTACCCATCACCTGGATTTGCACGAAGCCAAATTCATGTTTGATCCGGATAAAATGGAGCAGGTGCTGACCAATTTAATTGATAACGCCATCCGTCACACCAATCCAAACGGGAACGTCCACGTTGATGTCCAATCCGTCGAAAGCGGCTTGAAAGTCGCCGTGAAAGACTCGGGCAGCGGCATTCCCGAGGAAGATCTGCCGTTTATTTTCGAGCGTTTTTATAAAGCGGATAAAGCGAGAACGAGAGGAAAAGGCGGAACAGGCCTCGGACTTGCCATCGTCAAAAATATTGTCGATGCCCATAACGGTTCGATCACCGTCCACAGCAAGCTGAACGAAGGCACGGCATTTACGTTCTACATTCCAAGAAAAAAGAAAGATGCTGGCCAAATTTGACGAAGAATATTGTTCCATAAGAAACAGAGAGCACCTGTTCATCCAGAACAGGTGCTCAGTCATTCGGAAGCAAACCATGCAATTTGATGGAAAAGTAACTTCCCCATAATGGACGTATAGAACCTAGGTTGAGAGTTAGAACCAGGAAGCAGCATGTTAGTCATCAAAAGCATAAATGCCTGTTTGTTAACTCGGGCGGAAAAACATTTAATCTAGCAATACTGAATGCAGGGGAATTGTTGCAGAGACCGTAGATGTCCAACAGTTTCCGGCGGAAAGAATATAGGAAAGTACTTGGAGAATTGTTCGGATAAACGAAGCAAAAACATATGCCGGTGGGGTCACTAATGAATTTATCATAGTGAAGACGGTCATGAAACTAAAATAATAAATATCTAACAAATTTAAATTGTTGAGTAATGAGCTGTAATATATACATAAGAGATATCTAGATAAATATAAAGCATGAGACAGGGAATGATGATTTTTTGTGGATAAAATCAGAATACTGCTTATTGAAGATGATGAACCGATTGCCCTGCCTTCATAAGGGATTAACAAACTATTAAGAGATTTTAACTGCATTAGAAAAAAACGTAAAAACGAACTTGACGCTGGACAACATGATCGATATCAAAGCTCTTATAAAGAAGCTGCTAAGGATATTAAACAATTCGAAATTGAAGGTGAAGATAAAAAAATTGATGGCTTATGGTTCCATGTTGTAACCGACGAAAAGAGAAAGGAGATCTCGAAAAAGCTTCGCCGGCAATTGAACTTAAAATCATAGCACGATGAAAATCAGTCAATCTCAGGAAGAATTAACCTTATTTGCTGTCAAGATCAACAACGCCGTCCGCAAGAACAAAAGCCTAATTGAAGGGCGGTTGTAATCGTTGGCACCTGTTCATTTAGAGCAGGTGCTTTTATAATGTGGTATAGTTAAATTTTAGTTTAACTTTAGGGAAATTCCCTTCCCATTTTCATATTTTCGTAATATAGTTGTAATAGTTGTAATGTAACTTTTTATGATTGACAAACGACAATAAATTGAACGGAGGGGTTTCAAGTGGAAGAAACCTTTCAGAAAATATATGATACATATCACCAAGATTTATTTCAGTTTTTATTTTATATGGTAAAAGACAAAAGCCAGGCTGAAGATTTAGTCCAGGAAGTCTATATCCGCGTTCTGCATTCGTATGAAACATTTGAAGGCAGAAGCAGCGAAAAAACATGGCTTCTTTCAATCGCAAGGCATGTCGCCATCGATTGGTTCAGAAAACAGCAGACGATCCGCCAGCGGATCATGGGGACGTTTGACTGGGAGAAGCAGGATGTAAAAGACCGGCAACCCTTGCCTGAGGACATTTTGATGCAGAATGAAAATCTTAATGAAATCTTTAAAGCGCTTGATAAATGTACATTGGATCAACGATCTGTCATCGTGCTTCGGTTTATTCAAGGGTATTCGATTGCAGAAACAGCCCAAGCTTTACATTTTTCTGAAAGCAAGGTGAAAACGACTCAGCATCGCGGTCTGAAGGTACTTCGCAAACAGATGGAGCTTTTGAAGGAGGAGCAAAGGAATGAAGAAGTCAGAATGGAACGAAGAACGGCTAAAGATGTTACTAAGCCAACTTCCAACGGTTAAGGATGATCGTTCACCGTATCAAATCTATCAAAAGCTGCTTCACGCACAGCCGAAAAAAACTCCCTCAAAAAAACGGTTCGGGGCATTTGCTGCATCAGTTTGCGTTCTCTTTCTTCTTATGCTGATAACTCCTCAATTGGTTGACCAGACAAAGCAAAACGGTGAAAATCCTGACATTGCTTCCGGCAGCCAAAGCAAAGTGGAAGCTAAGCATAAGGAAACGAAGACGGCTGCCGACCGGTCTGAACCCGCAAATACATATGTCGTTCCAAGCGATCAAAAAGACAACTATATCACCTTTGCATTTCCCGATGATTCGAAGTCGGTCGTCGTGCCGGTCAGCATTAGGAAAAAAGCCGGCATGAAGACGGTTGAAGACGCGCTCAACGAATACGCCCGGCTTGATGCCGATCAGTTTGAGCCATTGGACACATCTTATTTTCAACATGTGACATTCAGTGAGCAAACGGAAAGCCACTCGGTCACCCTGCAAGTGAATAAGGACATTTCCGGAATCTCCACGGACGATTTCGAGCTGATGAAAGAAGTGATTAATGAAACCTTTAAATGGGGTTCCTGCGACACTGTTCAGTTTGTCTCAAACGGCGAACCGGGCGTTACTATTGATTCATACGGACTTCTTATGGATCTGTCAATCGAGCAGAAGACCAAAAGGGGCTATTTCCTATATGAAGATTCTGACGGTGAGCAGTTTCTTGTGCCGTCACGCGAATCGTATCAAAGTATAAATGAAGCGATCAGCCAGATGCAGCACGGAGAAAGCGGCTCTCATATCAAATCCATTTTATCGGGCGACCGTGCGATTCAGGCTGTTGAAGAAAACGGAAAAGAGCTGATCATTCGTTTTTCACCGTCTGCGGACATTCAAAATCAATCCGATGATATTTTAATGCTGGAAGGCCTGCTCCTGACGGCAAAAGATTTCGGCTATACAAAAGTAAAATTTACGAATGCGAACACCGATAAGATCGGCAGCTATGATTTGACAAAATCGATTCCCGTTCCGTACGCGCCGAACCCGATTACGATAAAAGGCTGAAAAAGAGACTCTGATGAGGAGTCTCTTTTTTGATGAATAAAATGTATAAAATACCGTCATTTGGAATTATACTAAGCTGTCGTAAAAGAAAGCTAAAACAGCCGGCACCATCAGAGGAGGATTCAGAACACTTGAAACCGTTCAGATACCTATTTTGCGTATTACTGATCACATGGCCTTGCATCGCGGTTCCGTCTGCATCGGCAACTAAAAGCAGTTGGACCGAACCGATTAAAGGGGAAATAACGGATAAGTTCGGCACAAGGGGCGGCAAACACAAGGGACTCGACATCGCGGCTCCTGAGGGAGAAATGGTGGTAGCTGCCGCAGATGGAACCGTAAGTAAATCGTATGCATCGAACTCATACGGCCAAGTCATTTTCATCAAACATGACAACGGGTATGAAACCGTCTATGCCCATTTGAACAAACGGCTAAAGAAAAAAGGTGACCGCGTGAAAAAAGGAGAGGAAATCGGAATCATCGGAAATACCGGAATATCGACGGGAACGCATCTTCACTTTGAAATCCATCAAGGCGCTTGGACTGAGAATAAGAAAAACGCGATTAACCCGCTGACCGTATACAGCGAGGAGGCGTTCCGTCCGAGTTCGGTTCATGTAAATAAAGGAAGCGCTGAGACAAAAAGCGAGATCACCGTTCGTAAAGGGGACACGCTATGGAAGATCAGCCGGGAAAACGGGTTATCCGTCGAGAAAATGATGGAGATGAACGGCCTTGCAAACCCGAATATTTACGCCGGTCAGACGTTGCGTCTCGACGAAAGCCGGGAAAAGCAGCGCACTTATATTGTTCAAAAAGGTGATACGCTTTACCGCATTGCCGAAAAAATGGGCGTGACCGCCGGAGCAATTCAAGAGTGGAACGGACTGAAAGGGGAGACCATCTACCCGCAGCAGCCGCTCCTTATCAGGGTGGACCGTTCGTCGTAAAAAAACGGAACCCTGATTGCTTCAGGGCTCCGCCGGCTGCTACGGCAGGTCGATGACCTTAACCGAAACGATATCGTCGATGTTTTTCAGTTCGTTTAAAATATCGTCTTCAAGATGGCGGTCGAATGAAAGCATCATGATCGCTTCGCCGCCTTTTTCTTTCCGTCCCACCTGCATTGTCGCAATATTGATGTTATGATCGCCGAGAATCCGGCCGACATGACCGATCATCCCCGGCTTATCCTGATGATGAATGTAGACAAGGTGACCGTTTGGATAGAAATCGATATCAAATCCGTTTAAAGCGACGATGCGTCCGCCAAAGTGCGGAATGTACGTTGCAGTTAAAGCAAACGTCGAACGATCGCCTGTTACTTTAACTGAAATGCAATTTTCATAACCGGATTCATTGGAAGAAATCTTTTCGCTGAAGCTGATGCCGCGCTCTTTCGCGACGGTTCCGGCGTTGACCTCATTGACCGTTGCAGCAACGCGCGGTTTCAGGAATCCGGCCAAAAGGCTTTTTGTAATAAATGATGTTTCTAGCTTTGCAATGGATCCTTCATAATGGATGGCCACATCTTTCACAGGCTCATTCATGCATTGGGATACAAGGTTTCCGATCGTATTGGCAAATTGATGGTACGGCTGGATCTTTTGGAAAGAGTCCTTTGTCATGGCCGGAAGGTTGATCGCTGACATTACAGGGTTTCCTTGCGCATACTGCAGAACTTCTTCCGATACTTGCGCCGCTACATTCAGCTGGGCTTCTTTTGTCGAAGCTCCCAGATGCGGAGTGGCAATCACGTTCGGGTGATCGATCAATTTGGAATCCACAGGAGGCTCGACTTCAAAAACGTCAAGCGCCGCCCCTCTGACATGGCCGCTTTCAAGCGCTTCAAGAAGGGCCGCTTCATCGATGATCCCGCCTCTTGCGCAGTTGACGAGACGGACGCCTTTTTTCGTTTTTGCGATCGTTTCCTTGTTTAAGAGGCCTTTCGTTTCTTTCGTCAGCGGTGTGTGAACTGTGATGATATCCGCGCAGGCGAGCACCTCTTCAAAGCTGTTGGCATTGACTCCGAGTTTGTCCGCTCTTTCCTGGGTCAGAAACGGATCATATACGTGGACCGTCATTCCGAACGCTTTGGCGCGGCTCGCAATTTCGCTTCCGATCCGTCCCATTCCGACGATGCCGAGCGTTTTTCCGTAAAGCTCTGACCCGACAAAAGCTGAACGGTTCCATTCGCGCGATTTGACGGAGATGTTCGCCTGCGGAATATGCCTCATTAGTGCAGAGAACATTGCAAATGTATGTTCCGCCGTTGAGATGGTGTTTCCGTTTGGCGCGTTCACCACAATTACGCCGTGCTTCGTCGCTTCGTCAATGTCAATGTTGTCAACGCCTACTCCCGCTCTCGCGACGATTTTCAATGAGGTCATCTTTTTAAACAGCTCTTCCGTTACCTTTGTTGCGCTTCTTACCAGAAGAGCATCAAAAGTATGCAGCTCGTCTTCCGCTTCCGCGACATTTTTTTGAACAATTTCAATAAAATCTGCTTCCATTAATGGTGCAAGTCCATCGCTTGACATTTTATCTGAGACCAATACTCGAAACATGTAAGATTTCCTCCTAAATAAACGTCATAAATATCTGATAATTTACCATATTACGAGAATGGTGTCAATGAGTTTCAAGTGTAAAAGACGAAAATTAAAAATGAAAAAAGTGTGAATGTGCGGATTTTAGACGGTGTGCGGGTAATGCATTCTGCTGATGAAAGAGACTTGAGCTTTCATCTGTACATTTCTTCACAACTACACTATAATAATATCGAAAATAAAATTTAATATGATCAATCTTCGGGGCAGGGTGAAATTCCCTACCGGCGGTGATGAGTTTTTTGCTCTAAGCCCGCGAGCCTTTATGAGGCAGGATTCGGTGAGATTCCGAAGCCGACAGTATAGTCTGGATGGGAGAAGATGGAGGTTCCTGCGTTTTGAAATACATATTTCGAAACGTTTATTTGACCTGTCTGTAAACGGCCCCGCTTTTGCAAAAAGCGGGTTTTTTGTTTGTGGACGGGGGCTAGAACCATTCCTCTTTTCGTGAGATGTGATCGAAAAGGAGAAAGAGACAAATGAAGCACAACAGAGTAAGACGTCTAGTGTCCATCAGTATGCTGAGCAGTATTGCATTCGTATTAATGATGCTGAGCTTTCCGATTTTGGGGGCGTATCCGTATTTAAAAATCGATTTCAGCGATATCCCGGCATTGCTTGCTGTCATATTATACGGCCCTGGCGCCGGAATTGCCGTTGAGGCGATTAAAAACGTGCTGAACTACTTCATTGCGGGAAGCGCATCAGGCGTACCGATCGATCAGACAGCGAACTTTGTCGCCGGAACGCTGTTTATACTGCCGGCCGCTTTTATGCTGAAAAAAACGAACTCTGCCAAAGGGTTTGCAGCTGCTCTTGTTCTGGGTACGGTTTTAATGGCCGCCCTGATGAGCATCTTGAATTATGTTCTGTTTATCCCTGCATACACTTGGTTCTTACATGCTCCAGCATTATCAGGGGGCGCACTGAAAACGACGATTATAGCAGGCATTCTGCCGTTTAATCTCATTAAAGGCCTTGTCGTGACATTGGTGTCCACACCGATTTTCCTTCAGCTGAGACCTTGGCTGAAAGAAAATGTACAGGTGGCAAGACAGCATTAATTAATACAACAAAAGCCCGGCATTCGCCGGGCTTTTTCATGAACATATCCGGCCGGAGACACTCTCGCCGGATATTGCTTTTTCTATTCGTGCTTCAGCGGGTCGCCTTCAAACGGCTCATCCGCAACTTTAATCGAGTCAGTAGGACAGCCTTCAAATGCGTCCATCATGTCTTCTTCCAGGACATCAGGCACTTCTACGACGCCTTGGTTGTCATCGAGCGTGACATACGCGATTCCTTCATCATCATAGTCATAAATATCAGGAGCCGCTGCACCGCAAGCGCCGCATGCGATACACGTATCTTTGTCTACAATTGTATATTTTGGCATAAATAAAAAACCTCCCAGATGGTTCTTCGTTGGAACAAATGGTTTTAACCCTCTATCGGTCCGATATGAAACCTATTCCCATTCCTTATTGTAATGGTGTTAATCCTACATTTCAACTTAAAAATATTGAGAATGCTTATCACACAAGGGTTCTACTGCTAACATGCCCCTTTTAGATGACTTTAAACGTCGATTTCTCTGCAAAATCTGTTAAAATAATAAGAAGAAAATATCGAATGTTGTCCTAAAAGAATGTAGGTGATGCTATGTCGGTTCATTTTTTTGACGCCGTTGTGCTGGACATTCTCACATCAATGCGGGGAGAACGGTCGCCGAGCGCCGTATATCATTTATTAAAAGGGAAAAGGTCATCACAGACGATTCAGGACGCCGGTTTATTTGCCGTCTCAAAGTATTTCGGCTTTTGTACGTCCCTTTCCCGAGATCGGTTGAATGGCAGTTTTCAAAAATTGCTGCGGGAATCTTTCATTACCGAAAAACACGAGACGGGCGCTTTTGCCGTCACTGAAAGAGGAGAAAAGGAACTGGAACGCTGCTTCCGCATCCATCCCTGGCCCCGGCATTTTCACGGCGCCTATTATCAGGCGGCTGCAAATATCATGTGGCAAAGGATGTCCCTTTTGATTCAAGTGCTGTCAAACAGACGGTATCGGGAGCGGTTTTATTTGCCGATCACAAAAGATTACCAGATTCAAAATTGGGTCAGGCGGTACTTAAGAAACCGGAATGCCGATGAGTTGGCAGCGCATTTTCATACGGAATTGAAGGAAAAGCTGTCAGCGTTAGATGACGACCGGCAGGCCGCCGTCTTTGTACATTCCCTGACATCGGCTGCCAAGATCGGCTTTACGTGTAAACAGCTTGCGGAAAAGATGCGTGAGGATGAATGGTACATATATGCTCTGTTTTGGGATGTTCTGCACTATTTTATTCAATCCGTTCAAAAGGGTGAAAGCCCGCTTTTTGAAACGCTGATCAAAGACATACCATTTAAAGACGGGCTCACGCAGTCGACAAGGAAAACGCTGTTTCTCATCAAAGAAGGAAAATCGATTGAGCGGATCGCGGAAATCCGAAAATTAAAAACGGCAACGATCGAGGATCACATCGTCGAAATCGCGATTCACGATCCGGCTTTTTCAATTGAAACATACGTGCCGGAAGAGGAACAAAGAATCATTGCAGATTATGCAAAACGCAATCAAACGAATAAAATCAGGCAAATTAAAGAAGGGCTCGGGGGCAGATACAGCTATTTTAAAATCCGTCTCGCCCTGTCGAAAACGGTGACGCGGCATGGATAAGCTTCATGAGGCTCTCCGCCGCCATTTCGGCTACACCTCTTTTAAAAAAGGACAGGAAGAAATCGTGAAAAGCGTGCTTGAAGGGCAGGATACGGTTGCGATGCTTCCGACCGGGGGAGGAAAATCGCTGTGCTACCAGCTTCCCGGGCTATTGACGGACGGAACGGTGTTGATCGTTTCCCCTCTCCTTTCTTTAATGGAAGATCAGGTGCAGCAATTGAAAATGCGGGGAGAGAAAAGGGCGGCTGCCTATAACAGCGCCTTAACCCATCAGGAAAAAGAATACATTTTAAAACAGCTCCACAGGCTTAAATTTCTTTATATATCGCCGGAAGCTCTCCAGTCTGAGCAGATGGTAAGGCGGCTGCAAACGATGAAAATCAGCCTTTTCGTCGTCGACGAAGCCCACTGTATCTCGCAGTGGGGGCATGATTTCAGGCCTGATTATTCGAAGCTCGGAGACATCAAAAAAAAGCTTGATAGCCCCGTCACACTGGCGCTTACAGCGACGGCGACAGAAGAGACGTTAAAGGACATCTCGCGCATGCTCGGGCTGAACGAAGTCCGCTATCTCATTCATTCGGTCGATCGGCCGAACATCGCCCTTCATCTCGAGGAGGTCCAGGATACCGCCGGAAAAAACGAAAGGCTGATTGAACTTGTCCGCAAGCTTCAAGGCCCCGGCCTCGTCTATTGTCCGACAAGAAAATGGGCCGAAGAACTGGCCGGAAAGATCGCCGAAGAGACGAGGATGAGAACGGAGTTTTACCACGGCGGAATGGACGCTGGCGACAGAATGCTGATTCAGCAGCAGTTTATCCGCAATCAGCTTGACATCGTCTGCTGCACAAACGCGTTTGGCATGGGAGTTGATAAGCCTGATGTCAGATATGTGATCCATGTCAACCTTCCGCAAACGATCGAAGCATACATGCAGGAAATCGGGCGCGCGGGCCGGGATGGGAAACAGAGCGTCAGCATCCTGCTGAAGGCTCCGGGAGATAGGGGAATCCAGGAACAGCTCATTCAGACAGAAGCTCTCACCAGACAGACAATCGACTTTTTATACGAAAAACTTGCCGATGTCCGGGACGAACGCGGCGCAAGGGAAAGCCTTGAGCAATCCGGCTTAACGGAAACACAGGCCCGGCATTTCTCCCATTTGTTTTTCAAATTTCGCCATTTGGGGAATAAGGCGAGAGAGCTTATTTATCAGGAAATGGACTTTAGAAGACAGCAAAAACTAAACAAAATGGCAGGCTTCGCACAGATCACAGAAAGCAAAGGGTGCTTTCGGGAAGGGCTGCTTTCTTATTTTAATGAAACCTTAAGCGCCGGAAAAAGCGGTAACACGGCATGCTGCACGCACTGCGGATTAAATCTTGAAGATTATGAAACTAAAGGAGATCATCCATTTATGAACCAACTAACAGCATGGGAAGAGGAATTGGATACGATATTTGCTGCCAGCCGTGATCGGATATGCTGAAAAAGCAGACAGAAATCATCAGCCGGCTGTCAGACAGGGAAATGTTGAGACAGCTTTATTTTTCCCAGCTTCTGATGCTTTGTACGGCGGTCTTGACGGGCGTCTTTTTGTTCGATGATATCAATGATTTTTTCTCGCTGTGGAACGTACGCGACATCAGAATTCTCACTTTCGGCGTGCCGCTTGCTGTTTTCGTCATTGCCGTTGACCTTGCAGTGATGAAATGGGTTCCCGAGCATATGTATGACGATGAAGGGATAAATCAAAAGCTTTTTCGAAGCCGTTCATACTTTCATATTGTCGTGCTCACCCTTTTCATCGCGTTCACTGAAGAAATATTGTTCAGAGGGATCGTCCAGACTCATCTCGGCATTTGGGCGGCAAGCATCATTTTTGCGCTTTTGCATTTTCGTTATTTGCGAAAATGGCTGCTCTTTGTCATGGTTGTTCTGATCAGCTTTTTGCTCGGGATCAGCTTTTTAAAGACGGATAATTTATTCGTCCCTGTCACGGCGCATTTCCTGATCGATGCTGCAAGTGCGTTTCAGATTCGTTTTCAACACGTAAGGAGGAGATTACATGGCGGAGATGTCGAGGATAGAGAGAAAGAAGATGGAGCGGGAAAAGGCTCAGGCTGAACTTGCCCTAAAAGCGCAAGAAGAGCCGCAATTCCCCGAAGAAGAGCTCCCCTCCAGACAGTCTTATCGTGAAAAAAAGAAAAACGGGAAAAAAAAGAATAAACAAAGGAATCCTTTATTTACCTCGCTTGCAGTCATATTTTTATTCATTCCAATCATCGTCTTCCTGGTGTTCATGTACATGATGAATCAAAGCGATACGAATCCTGACCAATATGACGATGTATTTTATGAAAAATCGAAAGATACAAGCTTTCTAGATGACCAGGCGGCTGATCAACTGGCGGACTCAACAGATCAAGCCGCCGCTCTTCAGGAGGAAAAGGCTGATCAAACAGAGGGAAAAGCTGATGACCAGCCAAAAAAAGAAGCGGCTGAAGAGCGGCCAAAAGACGAGAAAAAAACTGAGGACAAGCCGTCAAAAGTAGAAAAAAAAGTTCATAAACCTGCTGCAGCAGAGAAAAAAGCCGGGGAGAAGACCGCAATAGAAAAGAAAAATGTCGTAAAAGCGCCGGTTCAAAAGGCGCCCGAACCGAAAAAGGTGATTCAGCATACCGTTGGAGAAAAGGAGACCCTTTACAGAATCTCCATGAAATATTATAAAGACCGGTCGGGCGAGGAAAAAATCCGCAGTTATAATCAGTTGTCCGGCAATAACGTGTATGCGGGACAGGTGCTGAAAATTCCTTTTTATTAAGGCCCCCTGCATGAATGCGCCGACCCGTTCATATATATTGTACAAACAAATCGGACAAGGTGTGAGGAATGTGGGAAGCGCGCTTGATCAGCTGGACCGTTTTACCGATGAACCTACAAAGCAAATGCTCCGCGGCTTAATCAAAAGAAAAGAAAAGTATGAAAACTATCGAAAGCAATCGCTTAAGTGGCTCGTGGCAGCCGCGGTTTGCGCCGTATCGTTCTGCCTGTTCGCAGTTGGAAAAGGGCTTGGCCGAAACGGCATCCTTGCCGAATTGCTGAACGATTCCATTTACCTGTTTTGGATATTGGCAGCCGCTTTCGCATACAGTACGGCACATTATTTTAAAAAGAAGGAAGAGAAAGCGGAAGGGGATTTTCATAAACTGAGGTGTGAGATTATTCAGAAAAGCACCGATTTATGGCCTCAGCCCGAGGAATGGAAATCGAGGGAAACGGTCTTTAAAGTGATGAAACAGCACTATGATATCAATTTGTATTTTGAAAGCAAATAAAAAAGGGCTGACGTTTTCTTTTGTGAAGAGAAACGTCTTTTTTTATCAGGCGTCTTATATAAGAAAGAAAACAAGAATGGGGTATTCTCATATGATCTTTTTCGTCAGTTTCATTTCCGTTGTTTTCGTCTGCTTATCCGCTTTGATCTGGAAAATGTCAGCCATCGCCAAAGAAGACCGTGTAATGCACGCAGGTTTTTCGCTCGGGCGCTTGCGCGGAAAAGATCCGCTTAACGTCTTTTTTATTTCTGACATCCACAGACGCACGGTCAGCAGGGAAATCATTCAAAAGGTGAAGGAGCACGGCGTTCATCTCGTCGTGATTGGAGGAGATCTGGCAGAGCGGGGCGTTCCGTTCGCGAGGATTGAAGAAAATATCAAAAGGCTGACAAGTTTGGGAAAAACGTTTTTTGTGTGGGGAAACAACGATTACGAGATCAATCAGGCAAGGCTTGTTCGCCTGTTCAAAACATACGGTGTGACCGCTTTGCGCAATGAATCGGCTGTTTTCAACCACCGCGGGCAGATCGTGAATGTTTGCGGCGTGGATGACCTCAGGATCGGATTTGCCGACTTGCCGGAGGCGGTGCGGAATATTCATCCCGGCGCTCCGACTCTTTTAGTGTCACACAATCCTGGAATACACCATCAAATACATGAGGAGGACCGGATTGACATCATACTCAGCGGCCATACGCACGGAGGCCAGATTCGCATCGGCCGATTCGGACTATATAAAGAAGGCGGGACGGGAACGATTCATAGGACCCGCTATCTGATCAGCAACGGCTATGGAACGACAAGGCTTCCTTTGAGGCTCGGAGCTAGGCCGGAAACACATCTTATCAAACTGGCTCCAGTGCAGACAGACGGTTGCGGATAGGCGCCTGATCGGCTTTTTTTCCGAAAAGACGGCATAGTGCTTGTCTTCCGCTGAAACACGGTGTAAACTGGTATCAAAATTAAGAACCTATAACTCATCATCTCCATATAATAAGATAAATGATGTGTGCAAGAAGAGGCAGGAGGGAACGTTATGCGGCTTGAGCGTCTAAATTATAATAAGATTAAAATCTTTCTGACACTTGACGATCTGACAGACCGGGGGCTGACTAAAGAAGACCTTTGGAAAGACTCATTTAAAGTTCAGCAGCTGTTTAAAGACATGATGAACGAAGCGAATACAGAGCTCGGGTTTGAAGCAAATGGCCCAATTGCTGTTGAAGTGTATTCTCTTCAAGCACAAGGAATGGTCATCATTGTCACGAAAAACCAGGAAGCGGATGAAGACGATAATGAGTATGATGAGGATTATATAGAAATGCAGGTCAAGCTTGGCGAAAGTGTTGACATTATATATGAATTTCAAACGTTTGAACATCTGATTGAGCTGTCCAAAAATCTCGACAGGATCGGAATCCAGGGCGGGACGGTCTATCATTATGAAGGCCGGTATTTTTTGAGCCTCGATGATTTCGATTCCCATTCCGTTGACGGCGTGATCTCGATTTTGGCCGAGTACGGTAATCCGACGACCTTAACGATCTACAGACTTCAGGAGTACGGGAAGAAAATCATGGACAACAACGCCGTTCAGACCATTCAGACGTACTTTAAATAATTGGATGTCAAAAGATGTGCTGCTGTGTTAAACAGCAGTTTTTTTTGTCGAAAATAAGAATGTACAAAAATGATTTTTCTCGAATATTTTTTATGAAAACGGGCTGTTTGTCCTTTGCATGATTAGTGCAAGGGTGTATACTATTCTCTGAAAGGACAACATGCCAGAAAGACTTTAGGAGGTTAACTTATCATGGTAGCCGATCAAAACACCGGTCATACTGAGGAAAATGCACACGATGTTTTAAAATCAACGCAAACGGTGATACATAAGGCGCTTGAAAAATTGGGGTATCCAGAAGAAGTGTATGAATTATTAAAAGAACCGATTCGTTTTTTAACGGTTAAAATTCCGGTTCGCATGGATGATGGATCAGTGAAAATTTTTACGGGGTACCGTGCGCAGCACAATGATGCAGTAGGACCGACAAAAGGAGGCATCCGCTTTCATCCGGGAGTCACTGAAAAAGAAGTTAAAGCGCTTTCTATTTGGATGAGTCTGAAATGCGGGATCATTGACCTTCCATATGGAGGCGGAAAGGGCGGGATCATCTGTGATCCGCGGGATATGTCCTTTCCTGAACTTGAACGTTTAAGCAGAGGCTACGTCAGGGCGATCAGCCAAATTGTCGGACCGACAAAAGACGTGCCGGCTCCCGATGTATTTACCAATTCTCAAATTATGGCATGGATGATGGACGAATATTCAAGAATCGACGAATTCAATTCTCCGGGTTTCATTACCGGAAAACCGCTCGTTTTAGGTGGTTCTCACGGCAGAGAATCTGCGACAGCAAAAGGGGTTACGATTTGTATTAAAGAAGCGGCGAAAAAGAAAAACATCGATATTAAAGGGGCTTCTGTCGTTGTGCAGGGGTTCGGAAATGCGGGAAGCTATCTTGCGAAATTCATGCATGACGCAGGTGCAAAAGTTGTCGGCATTTCTGATGCATACGGCGGCTTATATGACCCTGAGGGTCTTGACATCGATTATTTGTTGGACCGCCGCGACAGCTTCGGAACCGTCACAAAGCTCTTCAATGACACGATTACAAATCAGGAGCTGCTTGAACTTGATTGTGACATTTTGGTGCCGGCCGCGATCGAAAACCAGATTACAGAAGAAAACGCGCATAACATAAAAGCGAAAATCGTCGTGGAAGCCGCCAACGGCCCGACGACTCTTGAAGCGACGCAAATTCTTTCTGACCGCGGTATTCTCCTCGTTCCGGATGTGCTGGCAAGCGCCGGCGGTGTAACGGTATCCTACTTCGAATGGGTACAGAACAATCAGGGCTTCTACTGGACTGAGGAAGAAGTCGAAGAAAGACTGGAAAAAATGATGGTCAAATCGTTTAACAACATTTACGAAATGGCGCAAAACCGCAGAATCGACATGAGGCTTGCCGCCTACATGGTGGGCGTCCGCAAAATGGCGGAGGCATCCCGATTCAGAGGCTGGATCTAAGCCCAACCATTTGCAACAACGCAAAAAATCTCCTATCATAAAATAGGAGATTTTTTTGATTTGCCGGACATGACAGGAGTTGAACGGAACATGAAAGAAGAAAAAGTGATCATTATCGGCGGGGGCCCCTGCGGGCTTTCAGCGGCCATCGCGATGCAGCAAATCGGAATAGAGCCCCTCGTTATTGAAAAGGGAAATATTGTGGACAGCATTTACCGTTATCCTACGCATCAAACCTTTTTCAGCTCCAGCGAAAAGCTGGAGATCGGAGATGTTGCATTTATTACCGAAAACCGCAAACCGGTCAGAAATCAGGCCCTGTCCTATTACAGGGAAGTTGCCAAACGGAAAAATATAAGAGTCAATGCTTTCGAAAAAGTTCATTCCGTAACAAAAACGGAAGATAACCGGTTTTTAGTCGAGACGTCGAAGGATGCGTATTTGGCCTCGTTTTGCATCGTGGCGACGGGATACTACGATAACCCGAACTATATGAACGTGCCGGGTGAAGATCTGCCTAAGGTTTTTCATTATTTTAAAGAAGCTCATCCTTATTTTGATAAAGACGTTGCAGTCATCGGCGGAAAAAATTCAAGCGTTGACGCGGCAATGGAGCTGGTCAAAGCCGGTGCGCGCGTGACCGTTTTATACAGGGGAACGGAATACTCCTCAAGCATAAAGCCGTGGATTCTTCCCGAATTCGTATCCCTTGTCAATCACGGGAAAATACGGATGGAGTTTCGCGCGGCCGTCAAGGAAATTACAGAGGATCAGCTGACTTTTACCATTGATTCAAAAGAAGAAATCACCATTAAAAACGATTTTGTGTTTGCGATGACGGGCTATCATCCGGATCACAGTTTTCTAAAGAAAATGGGGATTCAGATTGATGCGGAATCAGGCCGTCCGTTTTTCAACGAAGAAACGATGGAAACGAATGAAAAAGGCATTTTCATCGCCGGCGTCATCGCTGCCGGAAACAATGCAAACGAAATTTTTATCGAAAACGGGCGCTTCCACGGCGGTCTGATCGCCGCAGAAATCGCCAAACGGATATAAAAAGGAAGAGAGCATATTCTATATTTAGATGTGCTCTCTCTTTTTTTGCAGCAGCACAGATTTTGACGCAAAGGGGCATCCGAAGATGAAACATAAAGTCGCTCTTATTACGACAGGCGGAACGATCGCAAGCCGGAAAACCGAAAGCGGGAGGCTTGCGGCAGGCGCCATAAGCGGGACGGAGCTGGCCCGGATCTGCAAGCTTCCGGAAGATGTACAAGTTGACGTATATCCGGCATTGCAGCTTCCGAGCATGCACATTACATTTCACGACCTGCTGAAGCTGAAAAGCACGATAGAAAAGGCTTTCGAAGACGAAACGTATGACGGAGCCGTCGTCACGCACGGAACGGACTCGCTTGAAGAAACCGCCTACTTTCTCGATTTAACGATCAGCGATGACCGTCCGGTCGTCGTCACCGGCTCGCAGCGCCCGCCGGAAGAGCAGGGCAGCGACGCATATACGAATATCAGGCATGCTGTTTATACGGCATGCAGTCAGGATATAAAAGGAGCCGGAACGATTGTCGTTTTCAATGAACGGATTTTCAATGCGCGCTATGTCAAAAAGGTTCATGCGTCAAACCTTCAAGGCTTCGACGTATTCGGATTCGGATACTTTGGGATCATTGACAATGACAAAGTGTACGTCTATCAGAAACCGCTAAGGCGGGACGTCCATCGTCTAAAAAAACCTCTCCCTGTCGTCGACATCGTGAAAAGCTATCTTGACGCGGACGGGAAATTCATACGCGCTGCCGCTCAAGAAGGTGCTGCCGGAATCGTCCTTGAAGGCGTCGGAAGGGGACAGGTCACCCCGGAAATGGTGGCTGATATAGAGGCTGCTTTAAACAAGGGCATTCATATCGTGATCACGACGAGCGCGGAGGAAGGAGAAGTCTATACGACATACGACTATGTCGGCAGCAGCTATGATCTGGTGAAAAAAGGCGTCATTCTCGGAAAAGATTACGATAGCAAAAAAGCGAGAATAAAATTGGCGGTTCTTTTGGCCAGCTATGACAGCGGCATTAAAGACAGGTTTTGTTATTAGCCGCTGAATCCTTATCGATTTCAAAACATTGTGAATCATGGTAGGATAGAATGAGAAGAAAAGGAAAGAGGTTTCTCATGTTCGGAATTATCTCCGCAGGCGTCGCTCCCGGAATCGCATTGCTGATGTATTTCTACTTAAAGGAAAAGTACGAAACAGAGCCTATTCATATGGTCGTACGCCTTTTTATAGTAGGGGTTTTGCTCGTCTTTCCGACGATGTTTATCCAGTATGTTTTGGAAAAAGAAAACATTTCTGAGAGCAATTTTGTTATTTCATTTTTATCTTCCGGATTTTTGGAAGAATTTTTAAAATGGTTTTTGCTCATGTTCAGCGTCTACCAGCATGCCAATTTTGATGAACATTATGATGGAATCATGTACGGGACAAGCCTTTCGCTCGGGTTTGCCACATTGGAAAACATTCTGTACTTAATCGGAAACGGCGTCGAACACGCGTTCATGCGAGCGCTGCTTCCTGTATCAAGCCATGCCTTATTCGGCGTTATTATGGGCTTTTATATCGGCAAAGCCCGTTTTTCAAAAAGGAAGAAGCAGGCCGAGTGGCTTTGTCTGTCGCTTTTTATACCTGCCGCGCTTCACGGTCTCTATGACTACATCCTGCTGGCCCTCAGAAATTGGATTTATTTTATGCTTCCCTTTATGGCGTTTCTCTGGTGGTTCGGCCTCAGAAAAGCAAAAAAAGCACGTTCCGTCAATGTCGGAGAGCGTCCGCTCGATCTCTAAGCCGCCTGATAGAGGCGGCTTTTTTATTTTGCAAAACAAACAGTATCACCAGATTTTAATGGTGCTGAAACAGAAAGGAAAGCGTGTATAAAATCTGCCTCTCTACAAAAGATATGGATACAAAAATGCTGGAGGAGGCTTAAACATGAAGTCGAAAGGTTCTTTTTGTTTGAATGTCATTTTTTGTACGATGATGGCAGTAAGTCTTTCACTTCCATTCAGTCAAAAAAGCTCCGCCTTTACTGAACAGGTTATACAGCGGGGGGCGACAGGGGATGATGTGATCGAACTTCAGGCAAGGCTTCAATATAACGGCTATTATAATGGCAAAATCGACGGTGTGTACGGATGGGCGACTTACTGGGCTGTCCGGAATTTTCAGGACCGGTTTGGATTAAAGGAAACAGACGGTCTTGTCGGACCGAAAACAAAACAACATTTAGTCAATACGACAAAATACTACAGCGCTTATGTGCATGAACAGATTAGAAAAGGGAATAAGTTTACGCATTACGGTAGCATTCCGCTGAAATACCAGACGAAGCCTTCGAAAGAGGTGCAGCAGCAGGCGAGAAAAAGAGCGGAGGCCAGACAGCGCCAGCAGGCGGCGCCGAAGCAGTATGCGGCGCAAAAACAGCAGCAGAAGCAGGCGGCACCGGCGCCGAAGCAGGCAGCGCCAAAGCAGCAGAAAAAACAGGCGGCTCCGAAAAAATACGATGCCGCTGCGGCCAACATGCCGGGGGGTTTTTCAAGCAATGACATCAACCTGTTGGCGAAGGCGGTTTACGGCGAGGCCCGCGGTGAGCCGTACGACGGCCAGGTTGCGGTTGCGGCTGTTATTTTAAACAGGATCAACAGTCCGATTTTCCCGGATTCGGTTGCTGGCGTTATTTTCGAGCCGCTTGCCTTCACTTCCGTAGCCGACGGACAGATCTATATGACGCCGGATAAAACCGCGAAAAAAGCCGTGTTGGATGCCATCAATGGATGGGACCCTTCAGAAAATGCCTTATACTATTTCAACCCTGACACGGCCACAAGTCCGTGGATATGGGGAAGACCGCAAATTAAACGGATAGGCAAACACATTTTCTGTGAATAAAAGCGAGGTGTTATAAATGATCAGAGGAATTTTAATCGCCATTTTAGGAGTCGCCATCGTCGGAACGAGCTACTGGGGCTATAAAGAACACCAGGAGAAAGACGCTGTTCTGTTACATGCCGAAAACAATTATCAGCGGGCATTCCACGATTTAACGTATCAGGTGGACAAGCTCCACGATCAAATCGGCAGCACGCTTGCCATGAACAGCAAAAAAACCCTTTCCCCTGCATTGGCGGAAGTCTGGAGAACGACGTCTGAAGCGCACAACAACGTCAGCCAGCTTCCCCTTACATTAATGCCGTTTAACAAAACGGAAGATTTTTTGGCGAGCGTAGGGGATTTCAGCTATAAAACAGCGGTACGCGACCTTGATAAAGAGCCGCTGAATAAAAAAGAATACGCATCTTTAAACAAGCTTTATGAAAAATCGAAAGATATCCAGGACGAACTGCGCAGTGTCCAGCATAAGATCATGGGCAATAATTTGAGGTGGATGGACGTTGAGCTTGCGCTTGCATCAGGCCAAAAACAAAGCGACAACACGATTATTGACGGCTTCAAAACGGTGGAAAAAACCGCAAACGGGTTCTCAGAATCCGATTTTGGCCCGGCAACGATGACAAACGTGAAAAAAGAAGAACAAGGGTACAACCATTTAAAAGGGAATAAAATAACCCAAGCCGAGGCGAAAAAGATTGCGCAAAAGTTTGCACCGGATAAAAACTATAACATTAAAGTAGCGAAAAGCGGCAAGAGGACGAACAAGGACGTCTACACGGTCAGCATGCAGGATCCCGACCAAAAATCCGATATTTATATGGACATCACCGCAAAAGGCGGATATCCTGTTTACCTGATTCAAAACAAAAAAATCAAAGATCAAAAAATCAGTTTGAACGATGCATCAAACCGCGCGCTTCAATTTTTGAAAAAGAACGGCTATGAGACACGCGATCTCAAAATGGATGAAAGCTCGCAATACGACGGTGTCGGCGTTTTTTCATTCGTTCCCGTTCAAAACGGCGTGTGGCTCTATCCTGACAGCATCCGCATGAAGGTCGCACTCGACGACGGGGAAATCGTCGGTTTTTCCGCGAAGGATTTTCTGACTGCCCACAGAAAAAGGAATCTTCCGAAACCGAAATTAACGCCGGAAAAAGCGAAAGCGAAGCTGAATTCGAATGTAAAGGTTCAGGAAACGCGCCTTGCCCTGATTACAAATGAAGCTTCCCAGGAAGTCCTGTGCTACGAATTTCTCGGGACGATCGAAAACGACACATTCCGCATGTTCCTCAATGCGAATGACGGCACTGAAGAAAAAATCGAAAAGATGAAAAATGTAGAACCGATATATAAAAGTTTGTAAAAACGAAAGGAAAAGGCGGTCAGGTGCCTTTTCCTTTTTGGCATTCGGAATAATTAGCCCTGAACATTTCCATACTGAAGGTATGGAGGCCCGTTAACGGCCCTGCGATATTCGATGGAGGAATTCTATGAAAACATTTGAGCGTTTATTATTAAAACTGCTCATCGTTCAAGGCGTTGTTCTATTATCCGTACAGCTTCTTTTTCATTTTTCACAGGCTGAACCGTATTTGTCGAAGGTTGTGCAGTATGAAGGCGTAAATAAAACGAATATCGGCGAATGGATCGAGACATTTAAGCCGTAAATCGTATGAAAATCTCCCCTTTTTCGCTTAGAACATGATACAATCCTATAAGGAGTACCAGAGAGCAAGGAGAGGAATTATGGAAAAGAAATTATGTATCGCAATCGACGGTCCAGCCGCAGCCGGAAAAAGCACCGTGGCAAAAATCGTGGCCCGCAAAAAGTCTTATGTTTACATCGACACCGGCGCCATGTACCGGGCCATTACGTATTTGGCGCTGCAAAAAGGCGTGGATCTGAATGATGAGGCAGCCTTGACAGAGCTGCTCCAAAAATCGGCAATCGATCTTACGGTTTCCGAAGATGGGGCGCAGAAGGTATATATTGCGGGCGAGGATGTAACTGAAGCGATCCGGATGGACGAAGTCAGCAACCAGGTTTCCATTGTCGCCAAGCACAGAGGAATCCGCGAAGAGATGACGAAAAGGCAGCAGCAGCTTGCCGAAAAAGGCGGAGTCGTCATGGACGGCCGTGATATCGGAACCCACGTCCTCCCTGATGCAGAGGTGAAAATTTTCCTGCTGGCATCAGTCGAAGAACGGGCAAAACGCCGCTTTGAAGAAAACGTCAAAAAGGGGTACAATGTGAATTATGAAACGCTTGCAGAGGAGATCCGGCGGCGCGATAAACTTGATTCCGAGCGGGAGATTTCCCCGCTGAAAAAAGCGGATGACGCGCTCGAAATCGACACGACTTCATTGTCCATCGATGAAGTGGCCGGGAAAATCCTGCAAATTGTAGACAAAAAGGCTCAAAAATAAAAAAATCGGGCAAATTATTTTTTGTCCGCATGTTTTGACTTGACAAACACATGCTTTTATTAGAAGTTAGTAATAATAAATCATTTTATAGAACATTCAAAATATCCATTTTTGAATGGTTCTTTAATACATATTCGGCTGTCCGGATTGATGTGACATTCAGTTCGGTATAACCGTTTTACAAAAGCTGTGCAGGTTTGGACCAAGGAGGTTATTGAAATGACAGAGGAAATGAATCAAATTGATGTTCAAGTACCAGAGGTTGGAGATGTGGTGAAGGGAATTGTGACAAAAGTTGAGGACAAGCATGTTGACGTTGACATTCCCAACTGCAAACAAACCGGCATTATTCCAATCAGTGAATTATCAAGTCTTCATGTTGAAAAAGCATCAGATGTCGTCAAGGTAGACGATGAGCTTGAATTAAAGGTAACAAAAGTGGAAGACGACGCTTTGATTTTATCTAAACGTGCTGTTGATGCAGACCGCGCTTGGGAAGACCTAGAGAAAAAGTTTGAGTCAAAAGAAGTTTTTGAAGCCGAAGTAAAAGACGTCGTCAAAGGCGGTCTTGTCGTTGATATAGGCGTGCGCGGGTTTATTCCTGCATCACTTGTCGAAGCGCATTTTGTGGAAGACTTTACGGATTATAAAGGAAAGACCCTTTCGCTGATCGTCGTTGAGCTTGACAGAGATAAAAACCGCGTGATTTTGTCACACCGTGCGGTTGTTGAAAAAGAACAGTCAGAAAAGAAACAGGAATTCCTGCAAACGCTTGAAGCAGGGCAGGTTCTTGAAGGAAAGGTTCAGCGCCTGACAGACTTCGGTGCTTTCGTTGACATCGGCGGCATTGACGGACTTGTTCATATTTCCCAGCTTTCACATTCCCATGTTGAAAAGCCGTCAGACGTCGTTGAAGAAGGACAGGAAGTAAAAGTGAAAGTGCTCTCCGTCGACCGCGACAACGAACGGATTTCGCTGTCCATTAAAGAAACGCTTCCCGGACCATGGGCCAATATCGGTGAAAAAGTGAAGCCGGGAGACATTCTTGACGGAAAAGTTCAGCGCTTGGTAAGCTTCGGGGCATTCGTAGAAGTGCTTCCTGGCGTTGAAGGACTCGTTCATATTTCCCAAATTTCAAATAAACACATCGGAACGCCTCACGAAGTGCTTGAAGAGGGTCAAGACGTGAAAGTCAAAGTTCTTGACGTCAATGAAGCAGAAGAGCGGATTTCTTTAAGCATGAAAGAGCTCGAAGAAAACGATAAGACAGAGCAGGAAGACTACCGCCAATACCAGGCGAAGGAAGAGTCTTCAGGCTTCCAGCTCGGAGAAATTTTCGGAGATAAGCTGAATAAACTAAAATAAATTGGTGATGATGGTGACGCGAGCAGAGAGAAAAAAAGCACACATTGAACACGCCCTGTCCACGGGACAAAAGCGCCTGACAGGGTTCGATGATATCACGTTTGTTCACGTCAGCCTTCCGGAAACGGCATTGTCACAAATTGATACTGCAACAAAAATAGGCGAACTGTTCTTAAGTTCGCCTATTTTTATCAATGCGATGACAGGCGGAGGAGGACAGACTACGCTTGAGATCAACAGAGCGCTGGCTAGAGCCGCTGCAGAAACGAACATACCGGTTGCTGTCGGATCGCAAATGTCCGCTTTGAAAGACCCCGGCGAACGGCCTTCTTATGAGGTTGTCAGAAAGGAAAACCAGAAGGGCCTCGTTTTCGCTAATTTAGGAAGCGAAGCGACGGTAGAACAGGCGCAAAGAGCAGTAGATATGATCGAAGCAGACATGCTTCAGATTCATCTCAATGTCATTCAGGAAATCGTGATGCCGGAAGGTGACCGCAGCTTTTCCGGACGACTGCGCCGAATTGAGGAGATTTGCAGCACTGTCGGCGTCCCCGTTTCTGTAAAGGAAGTCGGATTCGGGATGAGCAGGGAAACAGCTGCCAAGCTGTTTGAGGCGGGGGCTGCTGCGGTTGATGTCGGCGGCTACGGCGGAACGAATTTTTCTGAAATCGAAAATTTGCGCAGGGATAAAGCGGTTGATTTTTTTAACCAATGGGGCATATCAACGGCTGCCAGCATTGCAGAGGTGAGTTCCGCTTTTCAGAACCGGGCGGTGATCGCCTCAGGAGGAATCCAAAACGCCCTTGACCTTGCAAAATCGATCGCCTTAGGAGCTTCGGCGGCCGGAATGGCCGGATATTTCCTTAAAGTGCTGACATCGTCCGGCGAGGATGCTTTAGTTAAAGAAATCGCCGGCCTCATAAAGGATCTCAAAAGAATCATGACGGTATTGGGCTGCCGAACGATAGAAGAGCTAAAAAAATCCCCTCTCGTTTTAAAAGGGGATACGTATCATTGGCTGAAAGCAAGGGGAGTCGACCCTTCAACCTACAGCATGCGTTAAGCCGTGTACCGTGAGACATTGTAAAACTCCTCCATGCGCTGACAAGAGGCAAAGCAGCGTACGGAGGAGTTTTTTTGTTTATCGGAACCCCATAAGGAATCTGCCCGTCATCACGGGCGGATCAAACCTTTTTGCCCAGGCGGTTTATCTTTAGGACGTCGGCCGTTTATGGATTTCGCCTGCGCGCTTCTTCTGCACTTTCAAGGGAGGTAGCCCCATTATGGCTGATGGACTGATCGCGGTCAGATTCGGTGCGCCTTTGTTTCTTCAATTTCTTTTCCTGCCTGTCTTTTCCCAACGTATGACCCTCCTTATCGATGTTTAAAATGTCTTTCATCCCCCCATACTAAACATGGAGGATGAAATGATGGAAGAATTCTATTATTATTGGTCGATGTGGTTTTTGTGGGTTTTGACCACTTTTATTCTTGAGAAAAACAAAACCCGTTTTTTTACCTCGGCATTTATTTTGCTCAACATCATTTTAAGTATGTATCAGGTGCGACTCGTCTTGTTTTTTAATGCCGCCTATTTGCTGTTTTACGCCGGTGCTTATATGCTCGGCGGGTATGCGGCGATCCATAAAAACATGAGGTGCTTGCTTTTGCATCTTTCAATGGTGTTTGCTTACGGATTTTTGTTTCTTTTTGCATTATATGATCCTGTTTGGTTTATCCTAAAGCCTGAGTGGCTGATCATCATCCTGTTTGTGATCATGACCGCGGCATTTGAAAAAAGCTTCGTGAACCGCCTGGCGCTGTTTGTGCTCGGAATGTGCCAGGGAGAGCTGCTGTATTCGCTCATCATCAGGAAGCTTTATGATGGCATGGTTGTCGGAGGATATTCGTGGCTTTCAATGTGTTCGGCGGGCATTGTTTTGCTTTACGGCGTCTCCCAGTACGAACGTCTCGTCCATCAGATTCACCAAAAATGGAAGCGATTGAACAAAGGAGCAACAAAAATGTCATGAGTCAATTTACCTATCCGATCATCCTCGGTATTATCGCCGGGATTGTCGTCAGAGTGTATATGCTGAGGACGGATTACCGCCAATATCCGACTTATCTTCACGGGAAAACGATACATATTGCCCAGGCGATGATCGCTGCTGCAATCGGAGCGGTCATCATTCCGTCCATTTTAAAATCGGATTATACAGCCATTACGTTTTTGACGCTGGCTGCGACCCAATTCCGGGATGTCCGCAATATGGAAAGGGAAACCTTGACACAGCTCGACGGCTATGAGCTTGTATCAAGAGGGAGCACGTACATAGAAGGGATTGCGATCGCTTTTGAAAGCAGGAATTACATCGTCATTTTTACATCGCTTCTGACGACTTTGGCATACATCCTTTTTAAATCCGTATGGGCCGGGCTTGGGACGGCGCTCATCTGTATTATCATCGGCCGAATCTTGATGTCAGGAAGTTTTATTAAGCATATTGCAGACATTGAACATAAACCGTTGCACTTTGACGGCCAGGGGCTTTATGTAGACGATATTTACATTATGAACATCGGGATTCCCGAAAAGCAAAAGCTCATTTTGGAGCACGGAATGGGCTTTGTCCTGAAACCGAAAAATTTTAATTCAGCCGTCACCCTCGCAAATCTCGGACAGCGGCAGGCTATCTTGTTTGATGTGTCAAATGTGCTCGGGGTGTACCGCGATTCAGGCGAGCCGTCCCTTACGCCTTTGGCAAAAAGGGATTTAAATGACGGACGGGTTGCGATTTTCGTTCTTCCTGCCATTAAGGATAAAAAGACGGCCATCAGGGTGATCGGGGACGTTCCGACGCTGGAAAACGCGATACGCCTCCCGATGGAGTTTATAAAAGAAAAGCATGGTAAGGTGATCCGATGAGCGATTCGATTTCACTTCAAAACTATATTTTGGCGGTCGTCACGACAAGGAAGGACCGCGTCATTGGCGGAACAGCCGTGTTTTATTGCGATGATGCCGAAGAAATGAACAAGTATGCCAAAAATCTCGAAGCCATTCTAGACGGAATCGCTCACGGGATAGGAGATGACCTCTTTTTGATTGTGAAACATTTTTAATTAGAGTTGTGATCTCTTTAGAAATTGATATAATATATGAGTTAAGCCCTTCTGTATAAGAAAAGAAGGGTTTCTTTCTTCACGATGAATATTGAAAAGAATGCTTTGAAGAGACTTGAAAGGAAGGGTACTATGGGAAAACCTGTCGTAGCCATAGTTGGAAGGCCCAATGTTGGGAAGTCCACAATCTTTAACAGGATTGCGGGTGAAAGAATTTCGATTGTGGAAGATACACCCGGTGTGACCCGGGATCGGATATACAGCTCGGCCGAATGGCTGAACCATGAATTTAATCTGATTGATACCGGCGGAATCGAAGTCGGAGATGAGCCGTTTTTGGCGCAGATTCGCCACCAGGCTGAAATCGCCATCGAGGAAGCCGATGTGATTATTTTTATGACAAACGGACGCGAGGGTGTCACGGCGGCCGATGAGGAGGTGGCCAAGATTTTATACCGGACAAAAAAACCGGTCGTTCTGGCGGTCAATAAAGTCGATAACCCGGAAATGAGAGCGAACATTTACGATTTTTACTCGCTCGGCTTTGGCGAGCCGTATCCGATTTCCGGTACGCACGGTCTCGGTCTCGGCGATTTGCTTGACGCTGTCAGCGAGCATTTTAAAAACTTGCCTGAGACGAAATACGATGATGAAGTGATTCAATTTTGCCTGATCGGACGGCCGAACGTCGGCAAATCGTCGCTTGTCAACGCCATGCTTGGGGAAGAGCGCGTCATCGTAAGCAATATTGCCGGAACGACGCGGGACGCCGTTGACACGAAATTTACGTACAATCAGCGCGAATTCGTCATCGTGGACACCGCCGGAATGAGGAAAAAAGGAAAGGTATATGAGTCAACAGAAAAATACAGCGTTCTCAGGGCGTTAAAGGCGATCGACCGTTCAGACGTCGTAGCTGTCGTCTTGGATGGCGAGGAAGGCATTATTGAGCAGGATAAGCGGATTGCCGGCTATGCCCACGAAGCCGGGAAAGCCGTCGTTATCGTTGTAAACAAATGGGACGCTGTGGAAAAAGACGAGCGTACGATGAAGGAATTTGAACAAAATGTAAGGGAACATTTTCAATTTTTAGACTATGCGCCTGTTTTGTTCATGTCCGCATTGACCAAAAAGCGGATCCATACATTGATGCCCGCCATCGTCACGGCAAGCGAAAACCACGCGATGAGGGTGCAAACCAACATCCTTAATGATATTATTATGGATGCGGTCGCCATGAATCCGACGCCGACCCACAACGGGCAGCGCCTAAAGATTTATTATGCGACCCAAGTGTCGGTCAAGCCTCCGACTTTTGTCGTTTTTGTCAATGATCCGGAGCTTATGCACTTTTCTTATGAACGGTTTTTGGAAAACCGGATACGGGACGCATTCGGTTTTGAAGGAACACCCATCAAGATTTTTGCAAGAGCAAGAAAATAAAGAGGTGTAATGAAATGACTAAAGTAGCAATGCTAGGGGCCGGAAGCTGGGGAACAGCATTGGCGCTCGTTTTGGCGGACAACCAGTACGATGTGTGCGTATGGGGGCATCGCGAAGAACTGATACGGCAAATCAATGAACAGCATGAAAACAAAGACTACCTGCCAGGCGTCAAACTGCCTGAAAAGGTTTGCGGAACGACGGACTTGCAAACGGCATTGACCGATGTGAAAACGATCATCGTCGCCGTTCCGACGAAAGCGATCCGCGAAGTTCTAAAAAAGGCGATTCCTTTTATCAAACAAAAGGCAATTTTCGTCCATGTATCAAAAGGCATCGAGCCTGATACGCTGCTGAGAATTTCGGAGATGATGGAAGAGGAAATCCCTGAGGACATGAGGGAGGATATCGTCGTCCTTTCCGGCCCGAGCCATGCCGAAGAAGTCGGATTGAGACACCCGACAACTGTAACCGTTTCGGCGAAGAAATGCCTTGAATCTGCCCAGGCGGTACAGGATATGTTTATGAATCAGAATTTTCGCGTTTATACAAATCCGGATATCATCGGCGTTGAGATCGGCGGCGCATTAAAAAACGTCATTGCCCTTGCCGCGGGAATCGCAGACGGCCTCGGGTACGGTGATAATGCGAAAGCCGCGTTGATTACGAGAGGACTGGCCGAAATTGCCCGTTTAGGCACGAAAATGGGCGGAAATCCGCTAACGTTTTCCGGACTTACGGGAATCGGAGACCTGATCGTCACCTGCACGAGTGTCCATTCACGAAATTGGCGCGCCGGTAATATGCTGGGTAAAGGCTTCAAACTTGAAGAAGTTCTGAATGAAATGGGGATGGTCGTTGAGGGGGTACGCACAACAAAGGCGGCATATCAGCTTGCAAAGAAGTATCATGTCAATATGCCGATTACAGAAGCCTTGCATAAGGTTTTGTTTGACGGCAAAAAAGTTGAGACTGCTGTCGAATCATTAATGGCAAGAGTCAAAACCCACGAGATGGAAGATCTTGTGAATACATTCGAAAACCAAATGAAATGACCGGCACACCATATTTTCCGCTCTCCTGCAGTTTGTTTTAAAAACTGAAACATTTTGGAGACCTGGGCAAGAGAGGATACATTTGTCCGAAGGCTTGCATAAAATAGAATCGAAGTCTGGAAGAGCTGTATCTTATCATTTGGGTTATATAGTCATCATTATCAAGCCTGAAGCAAAGTCCCCCTCTTTGCTTCAGGCTTTTTTTTTTTGCGGTTTTTGTTGCGCTTCAAAAATTGGAAAAGCTGTTTGATATGCTCCCCTAA